>JANNAY010000357.1:0-1693 GCA_031384945.1 Deltaproteobacteria bacterium | reverse complement strand
CCCTTGAGCACGATGGCGCCGTTTTGGTTCGTCACCTGAATCGCCAGGATCTTACCGGTACCACGAACGTCGATGGTGAGCTTGTCGCCCATCAATACTGGCTTGTTAAAGCGCACGGCCAGGCGCTTCACCACCATCGGGTCGCCACCGAAATGACGGACCAGCGCCTCGTGAACAAAGGCCATCGTGCAGAGGCCATGCAAGATGATCGAGGGCAGGCCGGCCATCTTGGCGGCGTCTTCGTCGAGGTGGATGGGGTTGTGATCGCCCGAGGCGGCCGCGTAGCGCTTGCTCTGGTCGGCGGCGACGACGACGACGTCAGAGAAGCTCTTGGGCTGCGCTTGCCAGGCGTCTTCTTCGCTGACCTTTGCTTCTTTCTCGCCCTCGAGGTTCTCGCGCTTGCGCGGCCCACGAATGAAGAGCCCCGACTTCGCTTCGAGCACCACCTCGCCGCGCTGGTTCTTCGAGGTGATGCCTGTGACCAGCAGCTCGCCGGTGGTCTTCTGCTCGATGGCGTCGATGCGTGCTGTCGAGGTGATGACGTCACCGGGCTTCACGGGCAGCAAGAAGCGCATGTCTTGCTCGCCGTGCACGAGGCGCATCATGTCGGCGCCCAGGTCAGGATCGAAGAGCGGCGCGCCGAGGGCGCCAAACGAGAACGAGACGCCGAACATCGGCGGCGCGATCTCGCCGCTGGCCGTGGCGGCGATGGCGGGGGTGCCTTCGCCCCTGACGGCGGCGGCGTAGGCGACGGCGGCGTCGCGTTCGACGGTGACGGCTTCGACTTGCGTGTACATCTTGCCGACGAGGCTCTGGTTCATGGGCATGCGGCGTTCTACGACGGGGCCATGGGCAATGCGAACAGCGTCGTCGACGCGCTCTTGGGCCACGCCCCGCAACGCCCGCGGCGCATCGCCTGCTTGACCGAAGAGACCACCGAGACCCTCTACCGCCTCGGCTGCGGTGACCTCGTCGTCGGTGTCTCTTCGTTCACGCTGCGTCCCGTCGAGGCGAGATCGAAGCCGAAGGTGTCGTCGTTTCTCGACGCCAACTTCGACAAGCTCGTCGATCTCAGGCCCGACCTCGTCGTCGGCTTCTCTGACCTGCAGGGCGACATCGCCAAAGAGCTGGCGAAGCGCGGCGTGCCCGTCGTCGTCTTCAACCAACGCAGCGTCGCCGAAATTCTGCAAGTCATCCGCAGCACCGGCGCCCTCGTCGGCGTCGACGCTGGCGCCCTGGTCGACGAGCTGGTGGCGAATTTGCGACGCGCTGAGCTCGCGGCGCCTTTGCACAAGGTGCGCGTCTACTTCGAAGAGTGGCCTGACCTCGAGCGGGGGCGTCACATCTCGGCGATTCGTTGGGTCAGCGAGCTCGTCGAGGTCTGTGGCGGCGTCGACGTCTTCAGCCACACACGCGCGCGCCACGACGCCATCGGCAGAATCGTCTCGACCGGCGACGTCATCGCCGCCGACGTCGACGTCATCGTTGGATCGTGGTGCGGCAAGCAGGTGAAGCCCGACTCGATCCGCGAGCGCTTCGCCGCGACGCGCGCGGTGCAGAACGACCAGATCTACGAGGTGCCATCTGAGCTGATCTTGCAGCCCGGGCCGGCGGCGCTCTCTGACGGCGTCGCGGCGCTCTCGCGGATCATCAACGCGGTGAGTCGGGGGAACAAACTCGGCAAACGGCATCC
>JANNAY010000282.1:0-3311 GCA_031384945.1 Deltaproteobacteria bacterium | reverse complement strand
GGCGTCGTCAACATCATCACGAAGAAGCCCACCGCCGACCTCGGCGGCGCCGTCGAGCTCGGCGGCCAGCTGCTCTCTGACGGCACGCTGTGGACCTCGGGCGGCCTGCACGGCCGCGGCGGCCTCGGTCCGTTCGCGCTGCGCCTCGACGCGCTGGGCTCGTCGCTGCCGGGCTACGACCGCGGCGGACGCACGACCGGCGCGGACGTGCCCGACGGCAAAGCCGACGTGCCGGATCGCCGTCAGGGCACGTTCACCGTTGACGCCAGCGCCGGCATGCCGCGCGGCTTCGTCTTTCGCGGCACGTTCGCGTCGTCGTTGGCGCAGACGTCGGCGCAGGTGTCACAGGCAGCACCCTTTCGAGACACTGCCGACAACAGCGAAGTCAGCGTCGCCGGCAACGTCAGCGGCGCCCTGCCGTTTGGGCGGGACGTCGGCCTCGTCGACGACGTCGTGCTCAGCGCCGACGCCCGCATCGACCGCTTCAACCATGTCTTTGCGAAGCTGCCCACCGGCGGCGACGTCGACGCGCCGGCGTTTTGCGACGGCTGGTTCGATCCGGCGTGTCCGCGCGATCCCAACGTGCGCACGCGGGCGCAGAAAGACGAAGCCCGCGCCGAAGTCCGAGCCGACGCCGTCTTCGTCGACGACGCCGAAGCCACCGTTGGCTCCGCGCAGAACGTCGCCGGCCGCGAAGTCAGCGCCAGCGTCGGCGCCGTGTTGTTGAGTGAATTGGCGGAGCGCGTGACCGACAACGGCGCCGGTCCTGAGAACGGTCTCGACGGTGGCGGACAGCGGATGACGGCGTCGTTCTACGGCGAGGGCTTGTGGCGTCCGTTTCAGTGGTTGGCGTTTCTGCCCGGCGCCCGCGTCGACACCTTTTTGATCGACGCCAACAGCACCGTCGACGGCGCCGCCCTTGGCCCCAAATTCGCCGTCCGCGTCGACGGACCCATCGGCCTCGGCGTGCGCGCTTCGATCGGGCGGGGGTTTCGCTTGCCGTCGTTTGAAGAGCGCTTCTTGCGCTTCGACCACAGCGAGCTCGGCTACATCGTCGAGGGCAATCCGAATTTGGCGCCCGAGACGTCGACGGGCGTTCGCCTCGAAGGCGTCTTCGTCAACGATGACGTCGTCCCCGTCGACGTCGGCGTCGAATTCGGCGGCAACGTGCTCGAAGGCCTCATCACCGAAGACGCCGACGACGTGAGCGACGACGGCATCCCCATCTTCACCTACCGAAATGCCTCGCGGGCGTGGACGGCGGCGCTGACGACGCGGGCGAAGATCGGTCCGGTGACGACGGGGCCGCTGTCGTCGTCGGTGTCGGCGACGTGGCAGTACTTGATCAACGCCGTCGATGCGTCCTCGTGCCCCGACACCGATCCGTGGTTGTGTCCGCAGGCGACGTCGCTGCCGTTGCGTCCGGCCCACGCCGTCGACGTCACCGGCCGCGTCAAGGTCGACGTCAGCGACACCGTCGTCTTCGTGCGCGCTGACGCGATGAGCGAGCGGCCCCTCGTCGACGATGTGGCCCCGGGATCGTTCATCCTCTCGGCCGGCGTGCGCCAGACCCTCTTTGACGTCGCCGAGGTCGTCGTCGGCTTCGAGAACCTGCTCGACCAGACCGATCCTGTTTTTGGTCCGAAGCCGGGCCGGCACATCTCCGTGAACTTGCGCGTGTGGAATTGACGGACCACAACACGCGGATGACGTCGACGTTGCAGCGCGTTCTCGTGACCGTCAGCGGACCCGACACGGCCGGCATCACCTGCATCCTCACCGGCATCATCGCCGACGGCGGTGGCACGCTGATGGACATCGAGCAGGTCGTGTTGTCGGGCCAACTCACCTTGTGTCTCGTCGTCGCCGTGCCCCGCGGCAAGAGCGGCCCGGGCTCGGCGGTGCTCAAGGATTTGTTGTTCGCCGCCAAAGAGCTGGGCCTCGAGCTCGACTTCAAGGTGCTCGATCCAAACGGATCCGAAGCGGCGTCGACGTCGACAGCGCAGGCGACGAAGCAGTACTCGATCACCGTGCTCGGCGACGTCGTCGATGCCGGCGTCGTGCACGCCATCACCTCGTGCCTCGCGAAGCACCACGCCAACATCGACGAGATCCAACGGCTCTCTGAGGGCGATTTGTCGTCGCTGCAGATCGTCATCAGCGTCGGCGTCGACGAAGCCGGCGAAAACGCGCTGCAGGCTTCGCTGGTGCAAGTCGCCCGCGACAAAGACGTCGACCTCGCCTTTCAGGTCGAAGACCTCGCGCGGCGCACCAAGCGCCTCGTCGTCTTCGACATGGATTCAACGCTCATCCGCATCGAGATCATCGATGAGCTGGCGCGCGCGCACGGCGTGTACGACGACGTCGCTGCCATCACCGCGACCGCCATGGCCGGCGGCATGCCTTTCGAAGAGAGCCTGCGGTTGCGCGTGAGCAAGCTCGCCGGCTTGCCGGTACAGGCGTTGCACAAGCTCAGCGCCGAGCTCCCCCTCACCGAGGGCGCTGAAGACCTCTTGCGCGTGCTGCGCGCTTTGGGTTTTAAAACTGCTGTGATTTCAGGTGGATTTTCATTTGCCGCCGACGCACTGAGAGCGCGTCTGGGTCTTGATTATTCGTACAGCAATGTCCTCGAAGTGAAAGACGGCAAGCTCACCGGCCGCGTGATCGAGCCCATCGTCGGTCCGCAGCGCAAGGCCGACCTCCTCGACGCGCTGGCGCAGCGGGAGGGGATTCCGTTGGAGCAGACCATCGCCGTGGGGGATGGGGCGAATGACCTGCTGATGCTGGAGAAAGCGGGCCTGGGCATCGCGTTTCATGCGAAAGCGAAGTTGCGCGATGCAGCCGACACCAGTGTCTCGCGCGGTGGCCTCGATCGCGTGCTGTATCTGTTGGGGCTGCATGCCCGCGACGTGCGCAAGTTCTTGGGCAGTCACTGAACCTGCAGCCGCGAGACGCCTACACCACCACCTTCAGCGTCGCCTTCGACGTCGACGCCGGGGCAGGCGCCGGTGAAGACGGCGCATCCAACGACGAAGGCTTCGGCTGCGTCTTCTTCGGCGTGACCTTCTTCAACGCGCGGACATCACCCAACAACAAACGCTGCGCGCGCGGCGAGCCCGTGTGCGTGACGTGCTGCTGCAAGAGGGCGCGGACGACGTCGACGTCTTCTTCGGCGACGGCTTCGACGACGACGTCTTCGTGGGCTCTGACGACGGCTTCGACGTAGGCGACGCCGCCGGTCATGCCGGCGCCGAAATTTCTGCCGACGCCGCCGAGGCAGACCACAGTGCCGCCGGTCATGTACTCGCAGC
>JANNAY010000273.1:0-20108 GCA_031384945.1 Deltaproteobacteria bacterium | reverse complement strand
GGGGGGGGGAGGGACGCCAGCGCTCACCTTCTCGTCGTCGAGGCAGCGGCACTCGTTGGGCATGTCGCCGGCGCCGCAGTCGCAGTAGCACGAGCCCGCGTCCACCTCCTCCAGCTCGTGGCCCGCGTGCAGAGCCAGGTGCGGCTGTCGCGAACACAGGCGCAGCTGAAGAAGCTCGAGCCCACCGGGCCCGGTAACGGCTGATGGCGCGGGTGCTGGTCGTCGAAGACAACGCGTTGAACCTCGAGCTCTTCATTCAGATGCTCGAAGACGAGCACGAGCTGCGCACCGCTGGCGACGGCGCTGCCGGCGTCGAAGCAGCCCTCGTCGACGTACCCGACATCATCTTGATGGACATCTCGATGCCGCGCATGGACGGGCTCACCGCCTGCGCGCTCTTGCGCAAAGACGAGAAGACGAGGTCGGTGCCCATCGTCGCCGTTACCGCCCACGCCATCCGCGGCGATCGCGAGCGCTTTATCGCCGCCGGCTTCGACGCCTACGTGAGCAAGCCCATCGACGAAGACGTCTTGAAAGCCACAATGGCCTCGCTGCTGAAAGGTCGCTCGTGATCGGGCTCGTCGTCGTCGCTGCCTTGGTCTCTGGGCTCGCGTCTCAGGTGCCGCCCGACGCGCTGCAGCTGATGCGTGATTCTGAGAAGCGCCACCGCTTGCCGAACGAGCGGCTGCAGCTCGCGATGATTTTGCAAGAGAAGGGTGGGCCCGAGCGGGCCCGCGCGCTGCAGATGGCGCTGGCGCAGGATCCGAAGAAGGCCCACGGCGACAAACAGTGGATCCGCTTCGACGCGCCCGGCGACATCAACGGCACGCAGTTGCTCACGGTCGAGAACGACGCCGGCGACAACGATCAGTGGCTCTTCTTGTCGGGCTTCGCCAAGTCACGACGCGTCGGCGCCGCCGAGCTCGGCGACCGCTTCGTCGGCACCGACTTCTTCTTCGAAGACCTCAAGCACCGCGTCATCGAGGACTACAGCTGGAAGCTGCTCGGCAGCGAGGTGCTCGACACCGCCGATTGTTGGAAGGTTGAGCAGACGCCGTCGACGACGCGGGCCGCGACGCAGTCGCCGTATGCGCGGTCAGAGCTGTGGCTGCGCAAAGACAACCTCTTCGTGGTGAAGACCCGCTTCTTCGACAAGCAGGGCAAGCCGCTCAAAGAGTACCGCGCCGAGAACCTGGTCAAGGTCAGTGGTAACGCTTGGCGCGCCGACCGTCAGACGATGATTGATGTGCAGCGCAACCACAAAACCACTGTTGTGGTGAAGGCGCGGGATGCGTCGTCGAAAATACCCGACGACACCTTCAATCCGTTCAGCCTAAAGCCATAAACGCAGCTGCGCTCGGCGCATTGTGACGAGGCTCCGACGGTGAGAGGCGGCGAGGGCTGCGACAGCAGACCAACGACGTGGCGAATCGTTGGAGCGTCACGCCGGCAAGCGAAGCGAGCGCAACTCAGGCCGACTGCGAAGTCAAAACACAGATCCCTCGCGGAGGGTCATGATCTCGACGCCTTTGTCGGTGACCGCGATGGTGTGTTCGAACTGGGCCGAGAGCTTTTTGTCGACGGTCTTGGCTGTCCAACCGTCGGACAATGTTTTGGTCTCGAAGGTACCGGCGTTGATCATCGGCTCGATGGTGAAGACCATGCCCTTCTCGATGCGCGGGCCGCGGTCTTTGAAGTAGTGGGGCACCTGCGGCGCCATGTGAAAGACGCGGCCGACGCCGTGGCCGACGAAGTCTTCGACGACGGAGAAGCCGTTGTCGTGGGCGTA
This sequence comes from Deltaproteobacteria bacterium, assembly GCA_031384945.1. Classification (GTDB taxonomy): domain Bacteria; phylum Myxococcota; class UBA727; order UBA727; family VGSZ01; genus VGSZ01. Next base: position 18,319 of record JANNAY010000273.1, on the reverse strand, counting down.
GGCTTCGATGGCTTTGCCGATGTCGCCGATGCGGCCGCCGTCTTTGACCGCGGCGATGCCCTTCTTCAAACACTCTTCGGTGACCTCGACGAGCTTCTTGGCGTGCGGCTGCGGCGTGCCGACGAAGAAGGTGCGCGAGGTGTCGCCGTACCAGCCGTCGACGATGGGGCTGACGTCGATGTTGATGATGTCGCCGTCTTTGAGCTTGTCGTTCTTGTTCGGGATGCCGTGGCAGACGACGTCGTTGATCGACGTGCAGATGCTGCGGGGGAAGCTGCCCGGGCCGCCGGGGTAGCCGAGCGGACCGTTGGTGTAGCCGCGCGACTTCGTCCATTCGACGGCGGCGTCGTCGAGGTCTTGGGTGGAGATGCCGGGCTTCACGAACGAGGCGACGTGCCAGAGCATCTCGGCCGCCGCGCGCCCGGCTTTGCGCATGCAGTCGATCTCGGCGTTCGAGAGGAGGGTGATGCGGTCGCGGCTCTTCATGTCCATGGGTGTAGGTCTAGTCCTGACGAGGTCGCTCGGCAACGACAGGCGTTGGGTCTTGGCCGCTGTCGCGATCGCGCGGTGACGTCGGGGTGCGGTTAGAGTGCCAACAGTGTCAACGACGAAGCCGCCAGATCGGGGGGCCTCTCCCCTCGTGTCAGGAGAGGTCACGGCGTCCGCGCGTCGCGGGCGCCCGAAGTCGGTGGCGTCGTTGTTGAATGAGCCGCCGTCTGAGAGCGGCGCCATCCACAAAGACAGCATCCGAGACGGCGACGTCGTCGATGGATCGAGCGAAGAACCTGGCGTCATCGCTCTCGCCGAACCCCTTGCCCGCGGCGTCGACACCGGATCGAAAGAGTCGCGCCCCAGAGACCGCGATCGCAGGCTGGCCGACGCGCCGATGATCTCGAGCCCCGACGGCGCTGCTTCGGAAGCGGTCGACGACGCCGACAGCACTGGCAAACGGCACATGCCCGACGACGAGGCGCTGCCGCCGGGCGAGCGCATCTTCGGGCCCTACACGTTGCTGCGCCGGCTGGCCTTTGGCGGCATGGGCGAGGTCTTTCTCGGACGGCGCGACTCGAACATCGAGGCCACTCTCGGTGTCAAGGCGCCCGGTCTGGCCCGGCTCGTCGTCATCAAGCGCATCCTCAATCACATGCGGCGTGACGACAAACACCGCCGCATGTTTCTCGACGAGGCGCGCCTGCAGACGGCGCTGCGGTCGGCGCACATCGTTCAGATTCACGACGTCGGCGAGGCCGACGGCATGGTGTTTTTGGCGATGGAGCACGTGCACGGTCCGTCGTGGCGCGCGCTCATCGATCGGTGCCGGCGGGCGAAGCAGCACCTGCCCGTCAGCTACGTCGTCGAGATGATGATCCAGGCATGCGAGGGCTTGAGCTACGCCCACAACCTCGTCGACGCCGCGACCGGCTCGCCGCTGCGCATCGTTCACAGAGACGTGAACCCGCACAACGTCCTGATCACTTACGACGGCGTCATCAAGGTCATCGACTTCGGCATCGCCAAGTCAGAGCTGCGCGAGAACCAGACCGAGACCGGCACCATCAAAGGCAAGTTCGCGTACATGTCGCCTGAGCAGTCGGCGGCCGAGCCCCTCGACGCTCGCTCGGATTTGTTCGCACTTGGCATCTGCCTGTACGAGCTGCTCACGCTCACGAACCCCTTCAAGAAGGGCAACATCGTCTTGAGCCTCGAGGCGATTCAGAAGCTCGATCCGAAGCCGGTCAGCGCCCTTCGCCCGGGCGCAGCGTTCTTGCAGCCCATCGTCGAGCGCATGCTCAGAAAAAACCCCGACGAGCGCTTCTTCGACTGCGCCGAGGTCGCCGACGCCCTTCGCCAGCTGCAGCAAGACGGCCTGGTGCCCGAGCCGAGGGCGCCGCTGCCGACGTGGCTGCGTGAGCTGTTCGCTGAAGAGATTCTGAGCCACATGCGGGTGCTCGAGGCCACCGGCTCCGACGTCGATGTCGCTTCTTCGTCGGTGCGCCTCAAGCAGACCGGCGGCTTCGGCAATCCGCGCGTGACCGATCCCGGGCTGCGATCGCCGCCAGGCACGCCGGCCCCCGTCGTCGTCGACGATGTTCCGCGTGCTGAGAGCCTCTTGCCCGAGGGGCACGGCACCGGACCGACGGGCGCCCTCGCCCTCGAGCCGCGCGCGACGCGCAAGCTCTGGGCCGCCAGCGTCGGCGTCGTCGTCGCGGTCTGCGCCGTCGTCGTCGGCGGCTTTCTCTACAACCGATCACAGACGAAGCCGCCGCCGCAAGTGGTCGCGCCTGTTGTGCCCGTCGTCGTCGATGCCGGCGTCGTCGTCGTCGCTGTCCCCGTCGTCGTCGACGCAGGCGTCGTCGTCGCCGAGGTCGTCGCCGACGCGGGTCTCGCTGACGAATTGCCGGCTGGCGTCGAAGAGCCGGTGCCGACCAAGTCGAAGAAGCCGCCTTTGACGACGACGAAGAAGCCGCCGCTGGCGACGACCGTCGAGGCCGAGATCGTCGGCAAGGTCGCGGTCTCGGCCGAGGGCTTCGTCGTCAAAGGCGGCCGCAACGTGCCCGCCAAAGGCGCCGCCGTGCTCGTCGTCGACGACAAAGAGGCGCCCTTCAAGCTCAAGCTCAAAGTCTCGGTCGACGACGGCGGCGCGCCGCTGCTGTCGCTTGAGAGCGATCCGTGGGCGATCGTGCGCGTCGACTCGGTGGGCAAGGGCAAGACCCCGGTGTCGGCGGTGGCGCTGACGCCGGGCAAGAAGACCCAGCTGTCGCTGCAGAACCCCTCGGGCGCGGCGATGGACGTCTCGGTCACCTTCGCCAGCAAGACGAACTAACAAAAACGCGCTCTCACCGTTTTGGGGGTGGAGCGCGTCGTCGTGACTCGGGACCGTGGCGGAGAGAGAGGGATTCGAACCCTCGAACGAGTTTCCCCGTTACACACTTTCCAGGCGTGCGCCTTCAGCCACTCGGCCATCTCTCCAGAGTCCCTATTCGGTTGTCTTTTCGCGCCCTTGCGAGAGCGAAAAGTTTGGCGGACAGCTAGGGATTCGAACCCCAGATACCCTCGCGGGTACTCCTGATTTCGAGTCAGGTGCCTTCAGCCACTCGGCCAGCTGTCCACACAGGCAATGACCTATCACGGTCCCTCGCATGGTCAACCTCGAAGCCCTTCACGATCGCCACCATGAGCTGCTGCGCGAGCAGCTCTTCACGGTTCTCGCGCGGTTGGTCGACGTCGACATCGCCGGCGCCGGCGTCGTCTTCGGCGAATTCGTTGTCGACCTCGAAGCAGGCCTCGCCGTCGAAGAAGGCGTCGTCATGGCCGTCTACCGGGTGCACGGGCCCAAAGAGGGGTCGGGCAAGCCCGAGATCGTCGAGGGCGACCACGTGATCTTGCGGCGGGGCATCGAGACCGTGCTGGGGTTTCTGGCTGCCCATCGAGCGGCAGGGCCGACGACGCTGCGGGCGATTCTTGAAGAGCTGCCGCACGTTTACCGGCTGATCGCCACCCTTGAGCACCACACGCTGCGCGAGCAGAAGCACGTCTACCCCGTCATCGCCGGCGCTCTGGACGACGGCCAACGCGCTGCCGTCGTCGCCGAATTGACCCGGCTTGTCGACGTCACGCGCGCTCGGTAGTGCCGGGCACGAGGTCTGTCATGCGCGCGCTCTTCCTTCCGATCTTCTTCGTTGGCGTGTTCGTCGTTGCCTGCTCGAAGCCGGTCGAAACGCCGGTCCAAACACCGGCGATCCCAGCCCACACCGAAGAAAAAGGCGCTGTCGACGGCGAAGCTGCAGCCAGCAAAGCCAGCAGAGAACAAGTCGACGCCGATGGCGTCGTCAGAAGAGGCGCCAAACTCGGCGACGCCACCGCCATCAGCGTCGACGAAGCTGCCGCCAAGGCCAAAGAGCTCGACGGCAAGAGCGTGAAGCTCACCGGCGTCGTCGAGAGCGCCTGCCAGCCGATGGGCTGCTGGATGGTCGTCGCTGGCGAGAAGGGCGAGAAGGTGCGCATCACCAGCAAGGGCCACGACATCTTTGTGCCGAAGTCTGCCGCCGGGCGCGTTGCCACCGTCGAGGGCGAGCTCAAGGTGAAGACGGTCTCGAAAGAGATGGCGCAGCACTACGAAGACGAGCGCGAGCTCACGGCCGGCGAGGCGCGCAAGACCTTCACCGACGACCAGACCGAGCTCTCGGTGTCGGCGACCGGCCTCGAGCTGCGTCCGAAGGCCTGAGCCTCTGCGAACCGGGTACGTGCGAAACAGCACGAAGAGCGCGATCGCAAGGTCGCGCTTTTTTTATGACAGTTGCTGGCGGATCTTGGCGGCGACGGCGGCGTCGGGTGCTGCGGCTGCCGCCTTCTCCCACGTCGCGCGCGAGCGCCGGACGAAGCCGAGGCGCTCGTACATCATGGCCAATGAAAGATGCGCGATGAACAACGTTGCATCGTACGTTGATGCGAGCTCGTAAGCGCGCAGGGCGGCGACGTCGTCGCCCTTCTGCAGCGAGAGGTTGCCGCGCTCGAGCCAGGCGCGGGCCGAGAACGGATCGGCGGCCAACCACGCCTCGAGCACGACGTCGGCGTCGGCGACTTCGCCGAGGGTGAGGTGGTGATCGACGAGGGCGCGGGCGCGCTCTGCCGTCAGGTTCTGGGCCTGCGTCTTCGTCGTCACCGGCTTCGGCCGCTTGAGCAGATCAGCGGCGACATGGCGCAGGTGGTTCACCTCGAAGGGCTTCTCGAGAAACGCGTCGGCGCCGTGCACCTCTTGGATGCTCTTGGCGCTCTCGAAGCCCTTGAACACGGCCGAGACCATGATGATCGGCAGCGTTGTCCATGTTGGGCTGCGCTTGATGGCGGCGCAGATCTCGAAGCCGTGCACGTGCGGCAGCATCGCGTCGAGCACCAGCAGATCGGGGCGCTTCTGGCGCAGAAAGTTGGCGCCTTGTTGTCCGTCGGCGGCCTCTTCGACGTCGCAGCCGTCGTGGCGCAAAATGCGAGCGATCAGGCCGCGGATGGCGTCGTCGTCTTCGACCACCAGGCACAGCGGCCTCGCGCGGACGACGACCACACCCTCCGTCGGCGTCGGGCGCGCGCCGTCGCGGGTCACGAGCACTTGCTTCAAGCGCAGCGCGCCGATGGCGGCAGAACTGTTGGGTTGCAGCTCTTTGGGCAGGCGTCCGGCGGGCGGATCGAGGGCCTGGTCGAGGACGGCGCCCAGGGCGCGGGCGACGCTATCGGCGCGCGGCATGCGCACCTTGATCGGAGCGCGGGCGAGGTGCAGCAAGGGCAGGGCACTCTGGCTGCGCGAGCCGTGCAGCGCGACTTCGCCCTCAGAGAGCGCGCGAAACGCGGACTCAATGGCCTCAAGCAGCAGCGGCTCGAGGGCGACGACGACGACGATGCGGTGGCCGGTGGCGACCTCGAGCGGTCCGATCAACGCCGGCAGCTCGGGCTTTGTCGCGGCCACCGTCAGCGTCGCGCCGTCGGAGAGCACCGGCAGCACCCGGTGCTCACGGATCATCGCCGCGGGGATGAGCAACAACGCCCGCAGATCGAGCGTCGACGTCGACAGCACCAGCGCCGGCGCTTGCATCTTCTCTGACAGGATTTCGCAAACGGCGGCTTCGTTTTCGACGGCGAGGGCGCTGATGTCGGCGGCGACGCGATCTTCGCCGACGAAGGGCGCGCGGGCGAGCACGTCGTCGAGCTTCGCCTGAGAGAGGCAGTTGGCCTCGACGAGAAGTGCGCCCAGCGCAGCTGCGTCCATTCCCCAGCGTCAGTGCCCGACGGCGAAATCGTCAAACGCAGCAGAAGCGATGTGCTGCTTTGGCGCGACCGCCAGAGCGTTGACGGTCAGTCGGCGGCGTCGACGATGCCGATGATGGCGGCGTCGACGGGGACGAAGGAGGGGTTGAAGGCGAGGGCAGCTTCGCGGGATCCGACGCAGGAGACGAAGTCGCCTTCGCCCGCCTGGGTGGCGTCGGCAGCGACGTGGGGCTCGCCGATCGGGTTCTTGTTCTTGTCGCAGGGCTGCACGAGCAGCAGCTTCATGCCCTGCATGTTGTCGGCTTTTCTCGTGGCGACCACAGTACCAATGACCTTGGCGAGGTACATCGTCTCACTCCCTCTCAGGTGACCACGGAATCGGCAGGCTTGCTCTCGACAAGAGGCGGCGCCTTGGCGACGGGGCGAATGGTGCGAAACACCACGAGAAACGCGCCAATGACGATGCACGAATCAGCGATGTTGAAGGTCGGCCAGTGCGTGGTGCCGAAGTGGGCGCGCAGCCAGGTGGCGGCCCCTGCTGGCGACGTCACGTAGGCGTCGAGAAAGTCGATGACGTAGGCAAGGCGGACGCGGTCAATCAAGTTGCCGACGGCGCCAGCGATGATGAGCGGAAAGGCCGTGAAGATCGCCCAGTCGGCCTCTTTGAGCTTCAAGTACCAGATAGTGATGCCAACGCCGGCAAACAGCGAAATCAGCACCAAGAAGGGCCAGCGAAAGCTGTCGGGCAACGATCCAGTGAGCGAGAAGGCTGCGGCGGGATTTTCTGCGTATTTGAAGGCGAAGAAGCCGTCGATGACGGGGATCTGATCTTGCGTGATGACGCGCTGGCCATAGCGGGTGACGTAGCCGTACCGCCACTTGCGGCAGGGATCGTCGGGGCCGGTGCGCTTGGGTCGCGGCACCACGTTGCACTGCTGCTCGAGCTGGAGCTCGTCGGCCGTGGCCGGCCGGGTCAACGCATCGAGCGCCCACAGCTTCGAGCCCTGGTCGAGGCCGACGAAGACGACGACGATGGCGACGAGCCAGGCGACTTTGTTTTTCCAAATGAACGAGGTCACGCACGCTCCGTCGTTGAGGTGTGGCTGAACCCGCGCACCCCTGCAAGGCACTCGGTTTACGACGGGGTGCGTTGACGCAGCGTCGCTTTGTGTCGACGTAGCAGCATGGCCAGGGCTCTCGGCATCGATCTCGGCACCACCAACACCGTCGTGGCCAGCGTCGACGTCGACGGGGGCGGCGATGTCGAGGTCATCGACGTCGACATCGCCCAGCTGACAGCGCCCGGCGAGATCGCGTCGCTGCCGTCGTTGGCCTCGACGTTGTATCTGCCGGTGCCCGGCGAGCTCGACGACAACGCGCGCCGCCTGCCGTGGAGCAAGGCGGGCGAGGCGCCCGAATTTCCTGCCGGCGCCCTCGCCAAAGACAAAGGCGCCAAGGTGCCAGGGCGCGTGATCACGTCGGCGAAGTCGTGGCTGTCGACGTCGACGGTGGATCGCCGCGCGAAGATCCTGCCGTGGGCTGCCGCCGACGAGACCTTGCCGCGCTTGTCGCCGGTCGAGGTGCAAACGCGCCTGCTCGCCCACGTCAAAGCAGCCGTCGGTGCCAAGGGAGGCGACGTCGACGACGTCACCATCACCATCCCCGCGTCCTTCGACGAGGTCGCCCGCGGCCTCACCGTCGAAGCCGCCGCCGCCGCCGGATTCAAAGACGTGCGCTTGCTCGAAGAGCCGCAAGCCGCCTTCTATGCGCTGCTGCACAAAGAGCGGCGACGCCTCAAAGAGCTGCTGGCCGACAAGAAGCTCTTGCTCGTCGTCGACGTCGGCGGCGGCACCAGCGACTTCACGCTGCTCACCGTCGACGCTGGCGACGGCAAAGCGCCGCCAAAGATCGAGCGCGTCGCCGTCGGCGATCACCTGATGCTGGGCGGCGACAACATGGACGTGACCCTCGCGCGTCACGTCGAGCAGAAGCTCACCGGCGCTGTCGGATCCCTCGACGCCGTCTCGTTTGCTCAGCTCGTGCTGTCGGCGCGGCTCGCCAAAGAGACGCTGCTGCGCGACGACGCCCCCGACGAATTTGGCGTCACGCTCTTGTCGCGCGGCTCGAAACTGTTGGGCGGCGCAAAGACCAGCGTCGAAAAACGCGACGCCGTGCGGGCCCTGCTGCTCGACGGGTTCTTTCCGAACACCAAGAGCGCTGACGTCGTCGACAGCAAGCGCGGCGGCCTGACCGAGCTGGGCCTGCCGTATGCGCGCGATCCGGCGTTGCCGAAGCATGTGGCGACGTTCTTGCGCCGTCACAAAGACGCCGCCGCCGACGCTGGCGCCCGCGTCAATGACGGCCTGCCCGTGCCTGACGCCGTGCTCTTGAACGGCGGCGTGTTTCGCGCCCCGGCGCTGCGGCGGCGCTTCGCTGAGATTCTCAAGGGCTGGTGCGGCGTCGACGTCCCGTTCTTCGACGTCAGCGGCGCCGACCTCGACCGCGCCGTCGCCCGCGGCGCTGCCTATTCGGCCCTCGTCAGACGCGGCCGCGGCGTTCGCATCGGCGGCGGCAGCGCCCGCGCCTACTTCGTCGGCGTCGACGACGGCTCGAAAGCCTTGTGTGTCGTGCCGCGCGGTTTGCACGAAGGCGAGCGCACGACGGTGGCCCGCACCTTCAAAGTCGTCACTGGCGCGCCCGTGTCGTTTCCGCTCTTCTCATCGACCTTCGCCGACGCCGCTGCTGGCGAGGTCGTCGACGCAAGAGACCTTGAACGCCTGCCATCGATCTCGACGGTGCTGCAGCCCGCGCGCGAGGTGCCGGTGCGGCTCGAGGCGACGCTCTCTGAGGTGGGCACCCTCGAGCTCGCGCTGAAGATGACCGATGAAGCCCTCGAGCGCTTCTCGCTTTCATTCAGCACCCGGTTGGATGGCATGGTCGACACCGGTGCAAAGCCGGGCGAGGTGCCGAGCGCGGGACCGGTGCACAAAAGAATTGAGGAAGGCAAAGACCTGATCCTCGGTTTCTTCGGCAGCAAATCGAAGGATGTCGACGCCAAGAAGGTCAAAGAGTTGCGCCGCGATCTCCAGAAGATCTTCGGGCTGCGCGAGCAGTGGACGCTGGGCCTTGGCCGCGAGCTGGCCGGCACCCTGCTCACCGGCACAAGCCGTCGACGTCGCAGCTCTGATCACGAGCGGGCTTTCTTTCAGAACCTCGGCTGGTGCTTGCGCCCCGGCACCGGAGCCGCCTTCGACGACTGGCGCATCGAGCAGCTGTGGCCGTTGTGGAAAGACGGCGTGCAGTACGTCGCTGAGAAGCCGACGTGGGCGTCGTGGTTTGTGCTGTGGCGCCGCGTCGCCAACGGCCTGGACGCTGCCCGCCAGAGCGAGGTGTGGGCCTACTTGAAGCCGTGGCTGCTCGACCAGGGCACCGGCAAGAAGGGCGTCGGAGCACAGCCGTCGGGCCAAGACGAGATGATTCGCCTCGCCTGCTCGCTCGAGCGGATCGCCGCCGTCGAGAAGGCCGAGCTCGGCGACTTCGTCGTCAAGAAGCTCGGGCGCGGTGGCATCACCAGCCATTGGCCCCTCGGACGCCTCGGCGCCCGCGTGCCCATGGTCGGCAGCGTCGCCGACGTCGTCGCCAAAGACGTCGCCGCCCGTTGGATCGACAAGGTGCTCGAGGCTGACCTGAAGACCGCCGACGGTGCCGCCTTTGCCGTCGCGCAGATGGCCCGTCGCACCGGCGACCGCGCCCGCGACGTCGACGACGGCGTCCGCGAACGGGTGATCGCGCGGCTCGAAAAGACCAGCGCGCACGCGTCGTGGATCGCCATGGTCAAAGACGTCGTCGCCCTCAGCGCCGACGACGAAGCCGCCGCGTTTGGCGAAGCACTACCAGTCGGTCTCAAGCTCTGAGTCTGACCGCCACAGTCGTTGCGGTGTGCGCGCGCGCCTACCTGTAGGCGGCGCCTGCGACCTCAGCGCGTTGCTGTCGAGGTGGAAGCGGCGTCACACTCGACGCATGCGCGCGTTCTCGATGGTCGAGCTGATGATCGTGGTGGCCATCTCGGCCGTGTTGGCCGGGTCGGCGATAGCGATCGCCACCACCGCCGCGAAGCGCAGCCGCGTCGACGCCGAGATGGAGAAGCTGCTCAACGATGTCGCCGGCCAGCGGGCCACCCACGTCGCCGAAGGGCGCAACGAGCTGCTGCTCATCTGCAACGACTGCGTCGACGGCAGCGGCAACGACAATGGCAGCCCCGAAGCCGGCGTCGTCGACTTCTACCTGGGCGACGACCCCGGCGACCGCAAACACGGCAGCGTCGTCGGCAGCTTCAACTACGAGCTCGTCGTCACGTTCGACTGCAACCGCGGCGCCCTCGACGCCCTCGGCCGCTCGATCTTGCTCGGCGCTGGCGACGCGTTGCCGACGCCCGATGGCCGCGTGCCTGCTGTGCCCGGCGACTGCAAGGTGACGCTGCAGCCCGTCGGCGACAGCGCGAAAGAGTCGATGGTGTTGGGCGCTGACGGGCGCATCAACTCGACCTTCGCGCCGCCGTTGCTGCCGGCGCCGCCGCACGCGCGCAATTTGTCGTCCCGCACGACGCCGAACCCGATGGATCGCGGCCGCTTTGAGGGCGACACGTCCCGCGCGCTCGCGATCCCTTTGCGCTGACTTTCCGTGGCTCTGACTGGCTCTGACTCGCTCTGACTTGCTTGCTCTGAGGTGTCGATGTCGCAACGCGCGGTCCGCGGGTCGAGCTTGATCGAGGTGATGGTCGCCTCGTCGATCCTGCTGATCGTGCTGACGTCGACCTCGATGGCCATCGCCTTTGGCGTGCGGCACGTCGGCCACACGCGCCGCGTCGCCGAAGCCGAACGCATCGCCGCCAGCCAGATGGAGGCGTTGCTCATCGAAGGACGCCGCAACGCCCCGCTGCTCGACAACTCCGGACGCTTCGCCACGCCACGTCCGCGCGACACAGCCGGTCGGCAACGTTTCAGCGCCGACGGCCGCGCTGACAAAGACGGCGACTACTTCGCCAAATGGACGATCCAGCTGAACAAGCCGGTCGAGGGCGGCCTGCGCCTGCGCGTCGACGTCACCTGGGACGAAGACGGCCAACGCGGCATCGGCCTGACCACCTACTTCGTGCTGCCCGATCCCTGCGACCTGCCCGACGACGACGACCGACGCGGCGGAGGCGGCTTTGGCGGCGGACGCGGCGGCGGCGGCGTCGACCCCTGCGACCGCGACGACCGCGGCTTCGGCGGCGGCCGCTGATGCGGCGCGCGTTCACGATGCTCGAAGCGATGGTCACCCTCGCCATCATGGCGATCGTCGCCAGCGCCGCCGTCGGCTCGTTCGCGGCTTTCTCACGCCTCGCCAAACAGGCCGAGCGCGACGTCGTGCTGGTCGAGACCATCCGCACGGGCCTGCTCTACCTGCTCACCGAAGTGCGCCAGGCCGGCGGCGTCGGTGTGCAACCCTGGGCCTCGGTCTTCGTCGAAGACGACTGCCAAGCCGCCCGCGGCTTCCCCGCCTGCCGCGGCAGCGATCGGCTGACGTTGGTGCAGGGCATCCCGACCTATCCCAGCTGCGTCGTCGTCGAAGACTTCGGCTCACAGGTGGCGTTTGAGAAGGTCGGCGGCAGCTGCTGCTTTCACGAAGATGGCTTCGTTCGCCAGGCCGCGCTGATCTTTCCCCGCGGCACGGGTCTCGGCGCGCCCGTCGACGAGACGCTGCAGCCCGTGGTGCTGCGCGGCATCGGCGACAAGTGCAAGTTCGACGTCATCCCGATCATCGCCGGTGAGGCGCTGCCGCGGCCGCTGTCGCAGAACAAGTCGTTCACGAAGAACGGACGCAAAGGCGCTGTCGCCGTGCTCGCCGACATCAAGACCTTCTACGTCGACTGGGGCAACGACGACACCGGCGCGCTGACGATGCAGGCAGAGCTCAACGGCGACGGCAACGTCAGCGGCGAGCGCCTCACGCTGCTCGAGCGCGTCGCCGATTTTCAGGCATCGATCGGCTACGCCGTCGACGGACGTCCGTATCTCGAGAGCGCCAGCGGCGACGGCGACGCATGGTGGCCGGGCGCCCCCGAAGAAGCGGGCAACGCCGCCGCCGCCGACGGCAGCCTCAGACCCGAACGCGCTGTCTTCGTCGGCGTCAGCACCATCGGCGTCACCAGCGGCGGCCAGAAGACGGTGCATGTATCGACGCCGTGGGGTCCGCCTCGTTCTTTCACCAACCTGCGCGCCTTTGTCGGCACAGAGCGCCTGGGTTTGCAGCCGGAGTGACCATGCGCGTGCGCGGCTATGCGATGGCGATCGTGCTGCTGGTGTCGGTGCTGCTGTCGATCGCGTTGACGTCGATGTTCTTCGCGCTGTCGTCGGCGACGAAGGTGACGGCGAAGAACCTCGCGGTGCGCCGCTCGCAATACATCTGCGACGGCGTCGTCGCGCTGGCGACGTCGGCGTTGAAGAAGGCGACGGAGCCGGAGCCGTTTGGCGGACGCGGCGGCATTGGCGGTGTCGGCGGCATCCGCGGCTTCGGTCCGAACGTGACCATTGAGCAGCTGAACCGCGCCCTCGAGCCGCTGCGGGTCGGCGTCGCCGCCGACGGCGTCATCATCGACCAGCTGCAGGTCGACCTCAGCGGCGACTCGCGGCTCACGGTGGTGCCCAGCGGCGGACTCGCCGGCCTCGAGGTCTCGGTCGTCGACCTCGACCTGAAGATCGGGCTGCACACCGCCGACGCGCCGCCGTGCAGCGCGCGGCAGGTGCAGCCGCTGGCATCGTTGTCGATCTTTCAATTTCCGGCGTTCAGCTTCGCCGACCTCAGCGTCACCAAGCCCGCACGCGGCGCCTATGACTTTCCGTCGCGGCGCAGCTACGTCTGGGGCAAGAGCAGCGCGACGCCCGACGTGCTGCTGCTCGACCTCGAGGGCCGCACAGCGAGCAGCGCCGGTCTCACGCTGCCGATCCTGCCCGAGGCGATTCCGGCCCCGCGCCCGACCGATCTGAAATTCTGGACGCAGCAGCCGAACACCGACTTTCCTCTCGACGCGCCCGCCGAAAAAGCGGGCGCCCGCGCCGCCTTCGACGCCGACATTCGCATCATCGATGGCGAGTGGTTTTTGCGCGATCCCGTGCGGCGTGACGCCTGGCCGGGCATTCCAATCTGGACCGACCACCCTTGCACCGACGCCACGCGCGCCGACGGCTCGTGCTCGAACATCGTCGGCAGCTCTGATGCGCGCTGGCTGCAAGACGACCTCGTCGTGCGTCGCCAGTACTCGCGCTACGAGCGCAACGGCCACGGCTTTCTCGACGGCGGCGTCGGCGTCGGCGTCGGCGCTGGCGTCGTCTCGTACGGCAGCGTCGTCGGCGGCGCCGGCAACGACGCGCACGACCCTGGCGGCTTTCTCTCGCCGTCGGTGTGCGCTGCCGCCGCCGATGGCTTTCGCCGCTTCAACGCCTGCGCGTCGACAGCGGCAGAAAAGAACGGGCCGCGCGCCGCCCTCGCCGACATCAGCCGCGCCGGCTTCGTCGACGAAGGCGCACACCTGCCGATCAACATCGACGTCGGCGCGCTCGGCGCCGCGCTGCAGACGAAGATCAACGGCGAGCTCGGCTCGTTGATTTGCGTGCCGCGCAGCAAAGACGACGCCGGCGGCTGCCGGCGCATCTTCAACGGCATCCTCTACGTCTCGTCGAGCCACGGCACGCCCATCAACGTCGCGCCGAAGAACATCACCGCCATCGGCAGCGATCCGCGGGTGGGCAGCAAGCTGCCGTGGGCGCTGTGCGGCAAGCTGTCGACGTCGCAGACGTCGCTCGACGGCGCCGAGAAGCCGGGCTTCTTCGACGCCGACGTCATGACCGGCTGCGACGACGACGACTACGCGAAGATCGACGCCGTGCGCCTGACCCGCGCCGACAACATGGCCGCCTTTGCGGTCACCGGGCTCACCGTCATCACCGACCTGCCGCTTTATGTGCAGCGCGACTACAACAACGGCGGCGGCGGTCCCCAGCAGCGCGCCGCGCTCGTCGGCGAACGCGTCACCGTGCTGTCGTCGGTCTACAGCGATCGCTTCGCGCCCCAGCTCGGCAGCGCGAGCCTGCCGTCGCCGTCAAGTACGCCGCGGGTGCGTGTGCAGGCCTCGATCTTCGCCGGCGTAGGCGGCAGCGACGCCAGCGCCGTCGTCCGCGTCGTCGAAGATGACATCGACGTCGACTTCGCCGGCGCCCTCGCGGCGGGGTGGACGCCGAAGGGCTTGCGCGACCACGGCCCAGATCGGCTGCGTTGGGTCTATCCGGCGTCGTTGCTCTCAGGTGCGGCCGCCGAGCATCCGCCGGGCGCGATGCGCGGCTCGTTTGTGCTGCCGGGGGCGCGCCGCTAACCACGCGACATGAGCCCAGTCGTCGTCGAGAAACGCGGTCCTGTCACCCTCGTCACGCTGAACCGGCCCGAAGTGAAGAACGCCGTCGACCGCGTCGCAGCCTTTGCATTGGCCGCCGCCTTCAGAGAATTCGACGCCGACGACAGCGCCCACGTCGCCGTCTTCGCCGGAGCTGGCGACGTCTTCTGCGCCGGCGCCGACCTCAAAGCCTTCGCCGACCCCGCCCGCAGAAACAGCGTCGACGACGACGGCGACGGCCCCATGGGCGTCTCGCGCCTGCTGCTGTCGAAGCCCGTCATCGCCGCCATCGCTGGACCGGCTGTCGCTGGCGGCCTCGAGCTCGCCTTGTGGTGCGACCTGCGCGTCGCCGAAGAAGACGCGGTGCTCGGCGTTTTTTGTCGTCGCTGGGGCGTGCCGCTCATCGACGGCGGCACGGTGCGCCTGCCGCGCTTGATCGGGTTGTCGCGCGCGCTCGATCTGATTCTCACCGGTCGTCCGGTGTCGGCCAGCGAGGCGTTGATGATGGGCCTCGTCAACCGCGTCGTCGGCAAAGGCGACGCGCTGTCGACGTCGTTGGCCCTGGCCGCGCAGCTGGCAGCGCTGCCGCAGACCTGTCTGCGCGAAGATCGGCGCTCTGCTTACGAGCAGCACGATCTCTCGTTCGATGACGCGATCAAGAACGAGCTCGCGCACGGGCGAAAGTCGCTGGCGGTGGCCGGCCCAGGTGTCGCGCGGTTTGTCGGCGGCGCCGGACGTCACGGCGCCTGATGTCCTCGGTCGAGTGGCGCCATCTTGATGCCGCTCTGTCGACGTCGAATCGCTGTATCGTGACCGCGTGTTTGTGAAACTCACCACGGGGCGCTCGGCGTTCGCCATGACTCTCAGCGGCGTCCTCGATGGACCCGTGCCGTGGCCCACCTTCGACAAGCTGCCCCAGGGAGTGCGAGGCGGCATGGTCGTCGTCGACGTCGGCGGCGTCGTCGAAGCCTCACCGCGCGGGCTGCAACACCTGCTGCGCGGCTTCTCCGACGTGCCGGCGAATCGGCGCCTGTTGGTCAACGTGCGCCCGGCGTTGCTGTCGGCGATCGCGTTGACGCCCGGCGCCGTCGACGTCGCTGCCGTCGGCTCGGCGTTTCTGCCGCTGCTGTGCGCGCGCTGTCAAAAGGCGCAAGAGCAGGTGCTCGACCTGCGCGTGCACGAGGCCGCCGCGCGCGCGTTCGCGCTGCCGGGCTTCGCGTGTCTGCACTGCGGCGGACCCTGCGCCCTCGACGACGACGCGCTGGTGCTGCTGGCGCCGTTCGCCGAGCAGCCGCCGCTGTCATTGCCCGACGGCATCGAAGCGTTCTGGCCGCCGCCGCGGGCCAGCGCCGGCGCCCGCGCCCTCGTCGAGGTCGACGTCGCTGGCGCCGACGACGTCGCGGTCACCGCGGTGTGGATGTCGGGCACGCTGGCGCCGGTCGCCTCGCTGTCGCGCTTGGCCGCGCGGTTGAGCGACGGCGGGGCCAGCGGTTGGGCCGGCGTCGTCTTCGTGCTCGACGACATCCACGCGACGACGACACCGGGGCTCGAGGCGCTGCGCGGACTGCTGACGACCATCACAGCCCCGTGGCTCGCGCGCGTGTCGCCGGTGCTGGCGCAGGGCGTGGCCACGACGTTGAACGGCTGGGGCAACGCCGCCGTCGTCTCGATGCGCTTGCCGTTTCGCTGCGAGCGCTGCGACGACACCGTGCTCGTCGACGTCGACGTCGAAGAGCGATCGCGCCTCGCGAAGGGCGGTGGTCCATCGTGTCCGCGCTGCGCTTCGACTTTGGCGCATGCGTTTTCGGACCGTGAGTTGATGACCCTGCACACGATGCCGCTGCGTCCGGCGCCGCCCGAAGTCGCCGCTTATCTCGAGAGTCACGCGCATCCGCCGTCGCACGATCGGCAGAGCCAATGGACGCAGGTCGTCGTCGACGGTCAGCCGAACAAGCCATCGCCGGCCCCCGACGTCTCGACGCGCGCCGACACGGGACAGATCGGCGTGTCGCCGAACCCGAACCGATTGGGCACGAAGCAGACGATGCAGTCGACGCGCTACGAGGTGCTGCGACGCCTCGCGGTCGGCGGCATGGCCGAGACGCTGCTCGGGCGACAGACCGGGCTCGGTGGCTTCGAGAAGCGCGTGGTCATCAAGCGCATCTTGCCGGCGTTGGCCGACAAGCCCGACTTCGTTGACATGTTTCTTCACGAAGCGCGTGTCGCCGCGCGCATCAACCATTCGAACGTTGTGCAAATCTTCGACTTTGGCAGGGCCAAGGGAGAATATTATATCGTGATGGAGTACGTGAAGGGATATGATCTTGCTGCGATTCTCAAAGAGGCGCAGCGGGTCAACCGGCCCATCCCGATCGAGCTGGCGATTCGCATGGTCTGCGACCTGTGTGCCGGCTTGAGCGCCGCCCACAACGCTCAAGACGACGCCGGTCACGTCGACGCCATCATTCATCGCGATGTCTCGCCCCACAACGTGCTGGTCTCGACCGACGGCGCGACCAAGCTGGCCGACTTCGGCATCTCGAAGCCGCAGTCGATGGTCGGCATGACAAAGCCCGGTGAGCTCAAGGGCAAGATCATTTACATGGCGCCCGAGGCGCTGCGCAACGAACCACCCACGATCAAAATCGACATCTACGCGGCGGGGCTCATCTTGTATACCCTGCTCGCGGGCAAGAATCCTTATACACGCGCGTCCGAGGTGCAGAGCATGTACGCGGTGGCCCACGAGGGCCTGCCACCGATCATCACCGCGCGGCGTGACGTTCCTTTCGCCCTCGCGGCGACGTTGGGACGGGCGGTGAACCGCGATCCGTCAGCGCGCTTTCCGTCGGCCCAGGCGCTGCAGCTGCACCTCGAGGCGTTTTTGGGCGAGCTCGGCCGCCCGGCGACGCCGATGCACGTCGCGTTGTGGGTGAACGAGCTGATGTCGAAGTCCCAGCAGCCGGCCGTCGCCGAGGGCACGCCGTCGTCGTCGCTTGAGCTGCTCGAGATCGGCTCACTGACGACGGGGGGTGAACTTGTGTCATCGCCCCCCGCCGCGTCGCCGATCGGGCGCGGGCTGCAGCTCTCGGGCATGCTCGTTTCAGAAAAAGATTGAGGTCGCTCATGCGCGCGGTCGTCGTTGGTGTCGCTCTTGGTCTTGGCGTTGTTTTCAGCACCCTCGGCTGCACCCCGCCGGAGACCCCCAGCGAAGGAGAAGGAGAAGGAGAAGAAGGCGAAGGCGAAGAAGGCGAAGGCGAAGAAGGCGAAGGCGAAGAAGGCGACTGCACCGTCGTCGGCTGCGCTGCGGGCGAAGAATGCGGATCCATCTTCATCGGCGCCCCCGACAGCGCCTGCTACGCCAACTGCGCCGACGGCGCGGTGCCGTGCACGACGGCGGTCGGCGACGAGGGCGAGTGCAGAAACATCGATGCGTTCGACGCCCCGGTGTGCCGCACGCAGGCCAGCGACCTCGAGCAGTGCGGCAACGTCGTCAACGCCGGCTGCCTCGCCGACGCCGCCGTCTGCGTCGCCTTTGACGACGCTGTCTTGTTTCCCAACAACGAAGCCACCTGCGTCAGCGCCTGCGACGCCGACGAAGAATGCGGCGACGCAGCCCTCGGTTGTTCGCTCGACCTGCAGTTCCTCGTCTCAGGCGATCCTGCGCCGCACGGCGTGTGCGCGCCGTTGTCGTCGCTGGGGGCTTCGTGCGGCAAGCGTGGCGACGGCACGCTGGCTTTGTGCACGACGGGGCAGACGTGCGACCGGGGCGATGGCGAGTCGCAGGGCGTGTGTGCCGAGGCGCCTTGAAGGCGGATTGACGGCGACCGCGGGAAAGTCGATCGTTTTGGTCAGGTTTTCATGCGCGCGATCTTTTCAGCCCTTTTGAGCCTTGGTGTCGTCGTCGGCGGCGTCGTTGGCTGCGTCGACGGCGTCGAACCCCTCGACGGTGTCGTGGTCGACGGCCCCGACTTCGCCGACCCCGTCATGGGCGAGGGCTTCGTCGAAGACGACGGCGACGCCGCGCCTGTCGGGCCGCTGGGACCGCCGTATCCCATCGTGCTCGTGCACGGGTTCTCGGGCTGGACCGACGTCTTCGGCGACGTCGGCTACTTCTACAACGTCGTCGACGAC
>JANNAY010000182.1:0-4080 GCA_031384945.1 Deltaproteobacteria bacterium | reverse complement strand
CCGATCGACACGCTGGTCAGCGCCCCGCGCACGTGGGCGCTCATGTCGTCGGGTCCTTCGTCGGTGTGGGTGAACAGCGAATCACCATCGACAATGAGACGTGAAAACCACGCCTCGAGGTCGGCCCGCACGGCGGGGTCGGCGTTCTCTTGCACCAACAACGAGCAGCTGGTGTGGTGCACAAAGACCGTACACAGCCCGGTCGCCATCTTGCTGTCAGAGACCACGCCGTCGACCACCGCTGTCAGGTTGGTGAAGCCACGACCGGGCGTCTCGATGCTGAGCGAGCGCGTGTGAAGATTCATGAAGTCCATCGAAGCACGCCCTTGTCACCGTCGACAACTGTGCGCAGAGAAGGGCCATGACCGAATCCCGCGAAGAGCACCCGAAGCGCGACATCCTCCCCGACGACCGCGTCTCGCCGGCGGCGGCGCGGCAGCTGCAACGGTTTCACCGCGACTACGTCGACGAGGTCAAAGCCGCCGTCGCCAAAGACCACATCGTCGTCGTCGGCATGGCGCAGAACCCGGTCGTCAAGAAGGCGAAGAAGGTCTTGAATGCGAAGAACATTCCCTTCACGTCGCTCGATCACGGCAGCTACCTGAGCGGCTACCGTCGTCGTCTCGCCATCAAAATGTGGGCCGGGTTTCCGACGTTTCCCATGATCTTCAAAGACGGCGTCCTCGTCGGGGGCTGCCACGAGATGGAGAAAGAGATCGAAGCAGGCACCTTCAAGTAAGGCGCGTCGTTGCTGCTTCGTCGTCAGCGCACACCGGCGACGCCGCTGTTGTTGCCGCCCTTGCCGTCGAGCGTCAGCAAGATCGACTGCAGAGCTCGCTGCTGCTCGCTCTCGCTGAAGACGTCGCTGAGCCGCGCGTGGCGGTCGTGAACGTCGCGCTCGAAGAAGCGCTCCCATTGGCGTTTGGTCTTCGTTTTGACGTCGACGGCGTGGCACTTCGTGCAGCCTTGGCTGAGCACTTGCGCGCCGCTCCATGCGCCGTTTCCAGAGTAGAGCTTCTTCGTCGTCGAGGTCGGTGAGTTCACAGAGAGGGGAGAATTCACAGAGGTCGCAGCGGTCGCAGAGGTCGCAGAGGTCGCCGAGGTCGCCGAGGTCGCCGAGGTCGCAGAGGTCGCCGAGGTCGCAGAGGTCACGGCGGGAGAGCTTGCGGGAGTTGGCGACATCGAAGGGTTCGCCGCGGTCGCAGAATTCGACGCCGAGTTCGTCGCGGAGTTCGAAGCTGTCGCGTTCGTCGTCGCGTTCGTCGTCGCGTTCGTCGTCGCGTTCGTCGTCGCGTTCGTCGTCGCGTTCGTCGTCGCGTTCGTCGTCGCGTTCGGCGTCGCGTTCGTCGTCGCGTTCGTTGTGGCAGCCGTCTTTTTCGCCGGCGCCTTCTTCAGCGTCGGCGACGTCGTCGTCGGCCCCTCCGGCAACTCGTCCTCACCGCCCTCGGACCCGAGCGCCAACGCCATCACGCCCGCATCGACGGCGACGGGCGGCGCATCGACGACAGCAGCCGCAGCACCGGCACCGGCGTCGACAGTGCCAACCACGGGCCGCACAGCGGCAGGAGCCGTCGGCCAAAACACGACGGCCAGGCCGCCGGCCAACAAGAGCGCGCCGACACCCAGCCGCGCCGCCCAATTCGACGTCGACGACGACGACGACGGCAGCAGCGACCGCAGCTCCGTCAACGGCGTCGGCTCGGGCGGCTTCGCGTCCAACGGCGGCGCCAGGTGCTTCGACGAATGCTCCGTCGTCTCCACCTTCGCCACCGGCAGCGCCTGCGACGTCTCTTTCGGCGGCGGCGCGCGTTCGGCGCGCGCATACGCGTCGGTCTCAAAGGCGCGGCGCTTCTCGAGGCGGTGCGCGAAGGTGGCGAGAAACCACTTCTTCACGCCCGCCGACGACGACACGCCGCTCTTGAGCGAGGCCTTGCGCAGGCCAGCGGCGAAGTCGTCCATCGAGGCGTAGCGGTCTTCGCGCTTCGCTGCGGTGGCCCGCTTCACCACCTCATCGAGCTCGGGCGGCACGTCGGACCACAACGTCGACGGTGGCGTGAGCACGAGCTGGTCGACGGTGTCGACGACCTCTTGCAGCGGAGCGTCGGGCTTGATGTCGATGCCGGGCTGCAGGGTCAGAAGCTCCCAGAGCACAAGGCCGAGGCCGTAGACGTCGACGCGGGCGTCGATGTCGCGCGTGCGAAATGTTTCAGGCGCGAGATACGAGAGCTTGCCCTTGATGCCGCCGGGCGACGTCAGCTCGGTCTGCTGCGTGCTCTTGGCGATGCCGAAGTCGATGACCTTCAAATAGCCGTTGCGATCGAGCATCAGGTTTTGCGGCGACACGTCGCGGTGGATGAGCTGCATCGCCTTGCCGTCGGGCGACGTCGCCGTGTGCGCCGCACCGAGGGCCTCGGCGGCGTCGAGCATGAGCTTGACGATGATGGGCACGGGCATGTGCGTCTGGTTCTTCGCCAGCTGCTTCCACACATACGAGAGCGTCTCGCCGTCGACGTACTCCATGACGATGGCGACGCTGCCCCGGTCGCCCTTCTCGGTGCTGCCCCGATCGGCTCGGTCGGCGTCGTCTGTGCGCGTGAGGTCGAAGACCTTGACGATGTGCGGGTGCGAGAGCGCGGCGACGGTCTTGGCCTCGTCGAAGAACATGCCGAGCAGGTGCTGCTCAGAGAGCTTCGAGGCCTTGATCTTCTTGACGACGACGAGGCGGGCGAAGCCTTGCTCGCCCTTCTGCACGCCGAGAAAGAGCTCGGCCATGCCGCCCTGACCGAGGCGCGAGACGAGCCGCAGCCCGTTCTTCTCGACAATCACGTCGTCGGCGCCGCCGAGCTCGTTCATGGGGCGGGGTCCGGGTAGTGCGAGAAGCCGAGCCGCGCACCAAAGGGATCGCGCACGTACACCGTGTACGCCGAGCTGTGATCGATGGGCACGCCGGCGTCGGCGAGGCGCTGCTGCAGCGACGCGCGCTCCGACGGATCGATGCCGAACGACACAACAAACGGCCCACAGCGATCGCTGGCCCAGCTCTGCAAGTCGCCGTCGTCGACGACGCCGGCGCACTTCTCGAGCATCACGATGGTCTCACCGGCCTGCACCCAGAGGGCGTGGGCCTGCATGCGGGTCGCCCGCAGGCCGAGCACGTCGACGTAAAAGGCGCGCGCGACGTCGAGGTCGGCGACCTGCAGCGCGACGTGGTGCAGCCTCACGGCGGCGCCTTCTTCTTCGGCACAGGCGCCGGCGCGCCGCCATGCTCGACGCGGCGCAGCTCTTTGCGCACGACGAGGCGCAAGCCCGAGTGCGTCGCCGACCAGCTCATCACCTTGACGTCGACGAGGTCGCCGCGCAGCGCGTGCTCTCGCACGATGTTCTCGTTGATGAGTGCGTGCCCCTTGGGCCAGACGACCCAGATGGCGCAGTCGTCGCGCATGGCGCCACGAATGGCGTTGACCTTGCCAAGCGCCGAGACCTTCTCGACCGAGAGCAAGACGACGGCGGCGTCGCCGACGCGGTCGTTGGCGACGGCGATGCCGCCGGCGGTGGCGACGTCGCTGAAGACGTCTTCGCCGAAGGCGCCATCGACGCAGACGAGCTCGCCGGCCTTTAAGCCCAGCTTCTCGTGACGGGGTTTTCCACTGCCTAGATCCTTGTCCACGAACTCAACCCTTCTTGAAGCCGACCTGCGCCCCGCAAGCCCGGATCTCACTCTGGCGCTCAGCGAGGAAGCGCGGTTGCTTCATCCTCGTCAAGTCGCCGATCAGCGTCTTCACACACGGCGCGTCGCGGTGCTTGCGAAAGAGCGGCTCGACGTAGCCCATGTCGAGCGCCGCCGCTTTCGGCGCCTCCGTCTTTGGCGCCTCCGTCTTCGGCGTCGCCGTCTTCGGCGTCTCCGTCTTCGGCGTCTCCGACTTCGGCGTCTTCGTCGTCTTCGGCGCCTCCACCTTTGGCGTCTCGAGCTTCAAGGGCTCCAACGGCAACGGCTCAGGCATGAGCGTGGGCGAAGGCGTAGGTGTAGGCGTAGGTGTAGGTGTCGTCGTCGTCGTCGTCGTCGCCAGCAGCGTCTTCGGC
>JANNAY010000175.1:0-1571 GCA_031384945.1 Deltaproteobacteria bacterium | reverse complement strand
TCGGCCTCGCCGAAATTGGCATGACGCTCGCGAAGGTCGCCCAGAACCCCCGCCTCGATTGGGAGGTCGCTGCGAACCTGAAAAGCGGCATCTTGAACATCCCATTCAAAGATGGTGGACGTGTGACCCTTTGATGATCTCTTCACACGAGAATCACCATGGATGAAAGAGGGCTGACCGCCTACGTCGTCACCCTGCACACGCCGCTGGTCATGCTGGCGACATCGGTGGCGTTGATCATCGCCGCGATCGCGTTCGCGGCCATCAAGAACAAGAGCTTCGCGGTGCGCGGCTGGGTCGCCGTTTTGTGGTTCACCGGCGCCGTCGTCGTCGCCTACGCCGGCGGCGCCCGCATCCTCGGGGTGCATGGCTTTGACGCACAGGCGATCTCGGTCTTCCCGTAGGCGTCGCCGGCTCCTATGACGGTGCCGTGAGTGCCGTTTTCGCGCGCTTTGTGCCGGGCTCGGCCCGTGACTTCGTCGACGACGATGGTCCTGCGCTGTTGTCGGGGCAGCTGTTGGCGCGCCACGCCGCGCGGCTCGAGGCGCCGGTGCTCGAGATCACGGCCAAGAAAGCCGCCGCCCTCGTCGGCTACCTGCGCGCCTGCAAACACGAAGATGCCATCGCCGTCGTCGCCGTCGACGGCGGCGTGCGCCAGCGATCGCCGCGGGCGCCGGCGCTGTGCCGTGACGGCGTGCTCGCCGCCTGCGCCCAGGCCGGCTTCGACGGCGCCCTCGTGCTGGTCGCCCGCGCCATCGTTGAAGTGGTCGACGACACGCGCCTGCGCGAGCGCCTCGCCCGCGACGTCGAGGCTGGCTACACCGCCATCGGCGTCGCCGCCGGCGCTCTCGCCGACGCCGGCGAATGGGCGCGGGTCGCGCCGTTGTTCGCCGAGCTCGACCTCGGGCTCGAGCTCGAAATTGGTGCCTCTGACGACGCCGCGCTGCTCCTGGCGCAGCTCGAAGACGTGCGCCTGCCCATCTCGGCGGTGCGCGGCGCCGGCGCCTACGACGAGGTCGGCGACGCCTGCCTCGTCGTCGACGTCAGAGCGCTGTCGCCTGACATGCCGCGCGCGCTGCGCGTCAACATCGATGCCATGATCAACGACGAGGGCGACGACGACGCCGTCGAAGCGCGGGCGTGGATGGCGACGACGCGGGCGCTGTCGAAGCTGCAGGCGCGCGAGACGGCGACGCGCCTCGAAGACGTGCTCGACGAGCTGACAGGATCGCGGTGAGCACGCCATGAGCGGGCGCTTGCGCATCACCGGCGGTCGCTTGGTGCGGCGGCTCTTCGACGTGCCCGCCGCCGCCGACAAAGGCACGCTGCGGCCGACGTCAGACAAGGTGCGGCAGGCGCTGTTCGCTTCGTTGCAATCCCACTTTGACCTCGACGATCGCGTCGTGGCCGACGTCTTTTGCGGCTCGGGCGCCCTGGGCTTCGAGGCGCTGTCGCGCGGCGCCCGCTCATGCGTCTTCGTCGACAACAACGCAAAAACCCTCGCCACCGTCGACGACAACGCGGTCGCCCTCGGCGTCGACAACGACGTCGTCACTGCCAAAGACGACGCT
>JANNAY010000156.1:0-2355 GCA_031384945.1 Deltaproteobacteria bacterium | reverse complement strand
GAGCGTGGCGGCGAGGTCGATGAAGCTCATTCGCCGGCCCCACCCGACGCAGCGTCGACGCCGCGGGCATGGCCGAGGGCCAGCAGGTAGAGCACCGCCATGCGCACGGCCACGCCGTTCTCGGTCTGCTGCAAGATGACGCTGGCGTCGTCGTCGGCCACGCCAGCGTCGATCTCGACGCCGCGGTTCATCGGGCCGGGGTGCATGACCTTCACGTCACTTCGCTGTTTCTGCAAACGAGCAAATCGCTCGGCGGTCAGGCCGTAGCCGACGGCGTAGTCGACGTCTGAGCCCATGACCGCGGTGGCCGCGCGCTCTTTCTGGATGCGCAACATCATGACCGCGTCGATGTGCCCCTGTGATCCGGTGCCGCCGAAGAAGCAGTCGTCGACGTCGTCGAAGACCTCGACATCGTAGACCTGTCGCAGGTCAGCCGGGATCATCGTGGCCGGGCCAGCGACGCGCACTTTGGCGCCGAGCAGCGGCAAGAGCAGCATGTTCGAGCGGGCCACGCGCGAGCGCGAGAGATCGCCGACGATGGCGACCGTCTTGCCTTCGAGGCCTTCTTTGGGAAGTCGCTTCCACACATCAAGAAGTGTGTGGGCGTCGAGCAGGGCCTGGGTGGGGTGCTCGTGCTGTCCGTCGCCGGCATTGGCGATGGCGCCGCTCATCACGCGCGACAGCATGGTCGGCGCGCCGCTGGCGTCGTGTCTGACGACGACGAGGTCGGGCTTCATCGCCTCGATGTTCTTGGCGGTGTCGAGCAGGGTCTCGCCTTTGCTGACGCTGCTGCCCGACGACGAGAACGACAGCGTGTCGGCGCTCAGGCGCTTGGCCGCGAGCTCGAAGCTGAGCCGCGTTCTTGTCGAGTTCTCGAAGAACAACAGCGCGACGGTGCGGCCGCGCAGGGCCGGCACCTTCTTGAGCGCGCGCGTGTTCACCTCGGTGAAGCTGCGCGCGGTCTCGAGAATGAGGGTGGCGTCGTCGCGCGACATGCCTTCGATGCCCAAGAGGTGCGGCTGCGAGAGCGCCGATCTGGCCGACGTTGTCATCGCGGCACCCCGCGGTCGCCAGAGCGATCGACAGCGCGGCGGTCGACGTTGACGCTGACGACGACGGCGTCTTCGGCGTGGCCTTCTTCGACGAGCTGCACGGCGACGTGCTCTTTCTTCGTCGTCTCGAGCGAGCGGCCTGTGAAATCGGCGGCGATGGGCAGCTCGCGCAGGCCGCGGTCGACGAGCACGGCGAGGCGCACGCACGACGGGCGCCCAAGATCGAGCAGCGCTTCGAGCCCGGCGCGCACGGTGCGGCCGGTGAAGAGCACGTCGTCGACGAGCACGATGGGCCGGCCCTCGACGTCGAATTCGATCTCGGTGCCGCGCAAGAGCGGCATCGATCCGCCGGCGAGCACGTCGTCTCGGTAGAGGGTGATGTCGAGCAGCCCGACGGGCGGCTCTTTCTGCGTCAGCGCCGCGATCGCCCTGGCCAGGCGCACAGCGAGGTGGGCGCCGCCAGTGCGGATGCCGACGAGCGCCAGCCGCGACGGGTCGAGGCCAAGCGGTCCTTTCGCGTCTTGCCGCAGGCGGTCGTCGACATCGTGCGCCATCTTCTGGATCACCCGCGCCACGTCGTCGTGCTCGAGGACGCGGCGGCTGGGCGGGTTCGAGGGGTCGACCACGACGACGCCGGTAGGGCAGCCCACCGCGCGATGCAACGCCGACGGTGCCCTCCAAGCCGCAAGAGCGACAGCACCGTCGTCGAGCATCAAGCAAAAGCAGGACTCCCCCTCCCCACAGTGAGGCTCTGCGAACGCCCGCGGCCCGCGTTCGGGGGGGGTGAGGTCTCGCGCGACGCGGGCAAAGGGAACCGAAAGCGCGACGGAACCGAAAGCACCGCAAGCGGGTCGATGACAGGGCGCCAGACCTCAGCTAAGCGGCGTCACCGGAGTTTTCGCACTGTGAAAAATCTCGTCGCTTTTATCCTCGCCCTCCTCGCCATCGTCGCGGGAGCCATGGCCATGGTCTTCCAACAGAAAGATCGGGCTGACTCGTATGACCTCGAGAGAGAGCTGGCGCAGATCCAGGCGGCGACCTCGCGGCAGGCGTCACTCATCGCCCACTCGCCCGACGACAAGTTTGCCTACGACCGGCAGCAGCTGGTGCGCAAGAACAGCGAAGCCATCGAAGCGCTGCGCAAGCGCTTTCCTGAAGAAATGAAGCCCGACTCGTTCATCAACAAGATGGAAGAGAAGGCGAAAGAGGGCGCAAAAGACAAAGCTAAAACAGCCGAGTACCGCGCCCGCTACGACTACTTGAAAGAGATGTGGGACACCTACCTCAAGGGCGGCAACTTCAA
>JANNAY010000110.1:0-1514 GCA_031384945.1 Deltaproteobacteria bacterium | reverse complement strand
GTGAGGCTGTCTGCACCGAAGCGGGCGAGGCCTGCGTCGGCTTCGGCACATTCGACGACGGCGACATCGACGGCTGACGGATGGAACGCCTGGAGTGAAAGAGGCCCGAGCGATCGGGCCTCTTTTTTTCCGCTACCGTCGACGGGTGGTCGCCCGCTCCTTCTTCTGCGTGTTCGTCGTCGTCGTCATCGCTGTCGCCGGCTGCCCCGCCGACGACAAAGGCGAGGGCGAAGGCGACGCCGCTGAAGGAGAGGGCGAGGGCGAGGGCGAAGGCGAAGGCGAAGGAGAAGGCGAGGGAGAAGGCGAAGGCGACGTCGAAGGCGCCTGCGTCGAAGTCTGCGCCGTCAAAGCCGACTGCAACGTCGGCGGCGTCGAAGGCGAAGACTGCGTCGACAACGTCTGCGCAGCCGTCGTCGTCGAACCCGTCGCCTGCGTCAGCGACGCCGGCTGCGCCGCCGAACAAACCGGCGTAGCGGCGACGACCTGCAACAGCACCGCCGAGTGCTTCGACGGCGTCGCCACCTGCGTCGACGTCGACGGCGCCGGCACGGGCGTCGGCCGCTGCTTCTTTCCGCCCAACGGTGACGTCTGCAACGACGGCGAACGCGTCTTCAACTACCAAGAGCAGGGCACCGGCCTCGTCGTCGACGTCTGCGCCGCCGCCCGCGTCTGCGACGTCGACGACGGCTGCAAAGACGCCGGCTGCCGCAACGACGGCGAATGCGACGCAGGCGTCTGCCGCGTCAGCGACGGCGCCTGCGTCGCCTGCGTCATCGACGACAACTGCGGCGGCGACACGCCCGTCTGCGTCGACCAAAGCGTCTGCGGCTGCGGCAACGACGCAGACTGCGGCGGCATGCCCTGCAACGACGGCGTCTGCGGCTGCGTCGTCGACGAAGACTGCAAAGGCGTCCACGACGGCACCGTCGTCTCCTGCCGATAGCTCTCTTTTGCTTTTGTCGTCGACGACGTAGTCGCCTGCGCATGATCGGAACGCGCGCCTCTCTTGTTGTCGCCCTGTCGCTCGCCCTCTCGCTCGGCCTCGCTGGCCCAGCGGCGGCGCAGAAGAAGGGGCTCACCGTCGACGACATGCTCGCCATGCAGCGCATCAGCGAGCCCACCGCCTCGCCCGATGGCTCGCTGATCGCGTTCACTGTGCGCGACACCGACATCGAGGCCAACCGCGGCCGCACCGACGTGTGGATGGTCAAGAGCACCGGCGGGGCGCCGTGGAAGATGACGTCCCACGTCGAGAACGACAACACCGCGAAGTTCTCGCCCGACGGCAAGACCGTGCTCTTTCTCTCATCGCGCAGCGGCATGTCGCAGGTGTGGGGCATCGCGGTCAGCGGCGGCGAAGCGTTTCAAGTGACGAAGCTGCCCCTCGATGTCAGCGCATTTCACGTCTTCCCCGACGGCAAAAAATTCCTCGTCGCCCTCGACGTCTACGTCGACGCCGTCAGCCTCGATGACACTGTCAAGCGCGATGAAGAGCTGAACAAGTCGAAGGTGAA
>JANNAY010000081.1:0-2094 GCA_031384945.1 Deltaproteobacteria bacterium | reverse complement strand
GCTTGTCGAGCTTCTGCGCCGAGCCAAAGACCGTGATGTCGCCGCTGATCTGGTTCTCGACGTCGCCCTTCTTGCCGTTCTGCGCCGTCAGGTCAGAGCCCGCGACGTCGACGTCGAAGCTGTTGTCGGGCGTGGTGACGTGCAGCAGCGCGCCTTCGGCGTACTTGACGCTCGAGAACGCCACGTTGGGCGTGGCGATGGCGCAGGCGCCCGCGCTGGCCGAGTCGGGCTGCGAGGCCGCGAGGCGCGGCGACACGACGGCGCTGAGGCTGCCCGAGATCATGTTGAGCTTGTTGTCGCTCGCCGACGACGTGACCTCGAAGTTGTCGAATTCGGCCTTGGTGAGCGTGATGGTGACGGCGTCGGGTCCGCCCGGCACGACGGGGCTCGCGGGGTTGCCAGTGAGGATGCCGCCGACGACGCGCGTGGCGCTGACGGTGATCTTGCCGGTGGCGGTGGTCTTGTTGTCGTTGCAGTCGGGGGCGCCGACGTCGGCGTCGTTGCCGAGGTCGATGACGCAGTCTTTGACGGTGAAGGTGATGCTGCCTTCAGAGCCGACAGCGCCGCTGACGGAGGGGTTGGCGAGCACGTCGTCGCTTTTGAAGCCGCAGCTGGTGTCGGCGTTCACGAGCGTCACCATCGCGCCAACGTTGCGGATGGTCAGCGGCGCGACGCCGGCAGCGACGCGGTCGGGTGCGCACTGCGGACACGCCGCCAGCGCGGCGAGCGCGCTGACGACAAAGGCGGAACGGAAGAATCGACCAGACATGAGATACCCCTCGGAAAAGGCCGCCCGGCGCGGCAGGAAGCGGTGGGAGTAGCACGTCCCCTTCCGGCCGCCGGTGAATGATCGTATGTTTTGATGTGCGACCGATGGGTCGGCGCTTGTATCTCCTTCGTGTACAAAGCGGTCATGCGCATCCGGCTCGCCGCGGCCCTCGCTCCCCCTCTCATCGCCTCGTGTTTGCCGCCGCTGGCCGTCGGCAACCCGTGCTCCTCCGACGCCGACTGCGCAGCTGGCCTCGCCTGCGTCGACGACCGCTGCTTCGCTGAAGGCGCAGAGAGCGAAGGCGCACAGAGCGAAGGCGAGGGCGAAGGCGCACAGAGCGAAGGCGAGGGCGAAGAAGGCGAAGGCGAAGGCGAAGGCGGCTGCGTCGACGACGTGTACGTCCTCGTCGAAGCGGCGAACCGATCGTCAGTGGCGGCGGCCACCGACGGCGTGCGCATCGCCCTCGCCTGGACGGACACGGCGGCCACCGACGGCGGCTCAGGCACGTTGTTCGTGCAGCTGCTCGATCCAGCGACCGGGCCGGTCGGCGACCCCGTCGTCGTCGACAGCGTCACCGACAGCGAGAACGCCGTCATCTCGCTCGCGTGGAGCGAGGCGGCGCAGCGCTATGGCGTGCTCTACGCGCACTTCGACGATCCTTCGACGCACTTCTTTCGCCTCGTCGACGACGGCGGCGCCCTCGACGGCCTCGCCCACGGCGTCGACTTCGACAGCGCGTCGTTCAACCTGACGGGCACCTTCCTGCTCGACAGCGCCCAGCTGTTGCCGCGCGACGACGGCTTCGAGGTCGTCTACGGCGCCCGCGACGATGAGGGCAATGTGCTGCGCGCGGGCGCCGTCGCGCACCTGCACATCGGCGCAAACGGCTCGGCCGGTGCGCCGACGATGCTCGTCGAAGACGGCATCCTGCGCGGCGTCCCCCTCGTCGAAGACGACGGCGCCATCGTCTTCGCCTTCACCACCGGTGGCACCGTCGAAGACCTCGTCCGCCTCGGACGCGTGTCGCCGAACGGCGCGCTGTCGTTGTTGCCGACGTCGCCGACCGACTCTGGCGTGATCGGTGTCCAGCCGCTGCCCACCGCGTCGGGGCTCTTCGTCATCTACGCCGATCAAAGCGGCGAGGGCACCAAGCTGCGCCCCGCTGACGGCGCCGTCGTCGACGACATCGACCTCGGCGTCGACGTCGACATCGACGTCAACCGCTTCGCCGTGCAGCGCAGCGCCGACAGCGTCGTCGTCGCCGCCACCGACTTCTCCGGCAACCAGGGACAGGACAATTGGTTTTACGGCTACTACAACCAAAC
>JANNAY010000002.1:0-3284 GCA_031384945.1 Deltaproteobacteria bacterium | reverse complement strand
GTCACCTTTCAGTTGCTTCCATTTGCCCTCGATCTGGATCCAATTCATGTCTCGCTCCGTGTGATGAGAAGTCCACGGCTGCAGAGAGCACAGCCGGTGCCACCACCGACGTCGGCGCCGTCGCATCCGGCTGCGTCGTCGTCGTCGCTCGGCTCATGGCGGTTCGCGGCAGATCGCGGCAGCGGCATCGGACATGTGGCGAATTCGCTGCGGGCGGCCGTCGGGCCTACCCTCTCAGCATGGCCGATGGTGACGACGTCGAAGACCTGGTGCTGGAGCGCGAGCTCTTGCAGGCTGAGGTCGAGGCCTTGCGCGGCGAGGTCGAGTATCTGCTCGCCCTCGCCGGCAAAGAACCGCTCGCCGATCACATCGCGCGCCGTCGCTTTCTCACGCGCCTCGAAGACGAGGTCGCCCGCGCGGCCCGCATCGAATCCGCCCGCTTCACCGTCGTCGCCATCGACGTCGACGGCGGCGCGCCGAAAACGCTCTTGCCCCACGTTCGCAATGTCGTTCGCAAGGGCGACCTGTTCGTGCGCGCCTCGCGCTCGATGTTTCTCTGCCTCTTGCACGAGGCCGGTCCGCTTGGGCGCCGTCGCTTCGAAGACCGCCTGATGAAGGCCCTCATCGCCCACGAACAGCAGACGTCGACCACGCTGTCGGTGCGCGTGCGCGCGGCGCTCTACCCGCGCGACGGCCTCACCGCGGTCGAGCTCATCAAGGCGACCCAGCTCGGCGCGGGCTTCACCTCGGGCGTGCCCCCCGTCGATCCGACAAAGGCCGAGGGCGCGCGCCGGTGGAAGCGCAGCGAAGGCATCGGCAGCGCCGAACGCGCCATCCGCGAATGCCTCGGCAAAGACGTCGAAGGCGAAGTCGTCGTCAGAGGCAAAGACGGCATCGGCCGCGTCTACGTCGCCCGCGGCTTCGTCGCCTGGGCCCACTGCTCGTCGTCGTCGTCGCCAGGGGCGCGCTCGCTGACCGAGGCCATCGTGCGGGCCCAGGGCGCCTCGCTCAAAGACGTGCGCGACGCGTTCACGCGCTGCCGCGCCAGCGGTCAGAACATCGCCGAACTCCTCATCGACACCGGCGTCGTCTCGCGCGAAGCGATGCGCGCGATCCTCGGTCGCCACATTCAGGCCCATCTCATAGGCGTGATGACGCTTGAAGAGCCCGAGGTCTTGTTCTTGCCGCAGTCGCGCAGCTACGGCAGCGATTTGTTGTTCAGCGCCGACGAGCTCTTCGGTTCTTGAGCCGCGTGCACGCACCACGTGATCTTGCATTGCTCACGCGCAGTCGGTCGTGGACACTGACGACGTGAGCCGCTCGCAGGCATCTTTGGTCTCGACGACCGCGCTGCTGTTGGCGTTGGTCGGTCAGGGCACCGCGCTCTTGCACATGGGCGTCGTCCGCCACGAGCGCTGCGATGAGCACGGCGAGCTCGTCGATGTCTTCGCGCCCCGCACAGCAGAGCCCGAACGACAGAGCGACGCCGCCATCGGCAGCGACAGCGCGGTCCACGTCGCTGACGACCACTGCGTCGTCGCCTTCCGCGTCGCCGTCGTCACCGACGTCGACTGCGTCATCGACGTCGCCAACGTCGCAGCCATCGACGCCCGCGTCGTCGCCGGCCTCGCCGCCGCCGACGGCGTCGTTGCCCGCGACGTGCTCGACGTCGCTCCGAAGACGTCGCCTCCGCGCACCTGACCGCGGTCGCTGCTTCAGCTTTGCCCGCGCGCGACCGCGGTCTCGACAGCGTTTGGCGTGACGACTGCCTTGGCAGCCGCGCGCGTCGTCGTTCGTTGTTTTCGCTTTGCGCGACCGCACCCCACGCGGTCGCTGAGGTCTCACCATGTCTCGTTCGCTGTTTCCGCTGCTGTCGCTCGTCGTCGTTTCGCTCGCCGCTTGTCCTGAGGTCACGCCTGACGAAGGCGACAATGAAAACGAAGTCATCACCACCATCACGCTGACGTTCACACCCGACGCCGGCGGCGCTGCCCTCGTCTTTGCCTTCGACGACCCCGAAAATGACGGCGCCCCCATCATCGACGCCGTCGTCCTCGACAACGACGTCGACTACGACCTCGCCGTCTCGTTCGCCAACGAGCTCGCCGACCCCGCAGAAGACCTCACCGCCGAGGTGCGCGACGAGGCCGTCGATCACCAGGTGTTCTTCTTCGGCAGTGGCGTGCAGAGCCCCGCCTCAAACGTCGCCGGCGCGTTGATCACCCAGAGCTACGCCGACAGCGACGCCAACGATCTGCCCGTGGGGCTCGCGAGCACCATCGTCACCAACGTGACCGGCGTCGCTGAGCTGCAGGTGGTGCTGCGCCACATGCCGCAAGAGAACGACGTCGCAGTGAAGACCGCCGACGCCGCGTCGACCTTCAAAGAGCAAGGTGAGGCCGGGCTCGGCGGCTCCACCGACGCCGCCGTGACGTTCCCGCTCAACGTCGAGTGAGCGCGCTGCGCCGCAGACGCCGCCGTCGTCGTTGGCGTCGACGGCGGCGTCTGCGCGTGCCTGGAGGTCCCCATGCTGCGCATCGTTCTCTTGAGCTGCTCGCTCGCCGCCTCGGCCAGCGCCGCCCCACGTCTCACCACCGCGCCCGAGCTGCTCTCGGGCGACGATCCTCTCTACCCCGATGACATCGACGGCGGCGGCGACGTCGTCTTGCACATCGTCGTCGATGACCACGGCGCAGTCGCCCGCGTCGACGTCGTCAGCGCCCCGGCGCCAGCGTTCGCCTGGGCCGCGCTCGGCGCCGCCACCACCTTTGCGTTCGCGCCCGCCCTCTTTTGCGTCGACGCCGCCGATGGCGAGCGCTGCGGCGTCGCGCTGCCGGTGGCGATCGACTGGCACCTCACATTTGCACCGCCGACGCTGACGCCGACGCCGGTGACGCCGTCGACGACGAACACGGCGACGCTGCGCGGCAGCGTGCGCGAAAGCGGCAACGGCTTGCCAATCGTCGCCGTCGAATGCAGCGCGAGACGCAAAGACAGCGCCGCCGAATTCGCCCCCGAATTGGACGCCGTCAGCGACGACGACGGCGCCTTTGTCTTCGCCGACCTCGACGCTGGCGCATGGCGCATCACCTGCTCATCGTCTGGCTACGAGTCCGCCGTCTTCGACGTCGATGTCGCTGGCGTCGACCGCAGCGTCGTCGTCGCGCTCGCGCCCGTTGGCGGGCACGAGCTCGTCGTGCGCGGCGCCGTCACAGCCTTTGACGATGACCGCGTGCAACCCGCGACCATGCTCGATCAACGGGCGCTGCGCGGCTCGCGCGGTG
>JANNAY010001668.1:0-12615 GCA_031384945.1 Deltaproteobacteria bacterium | reverse complement strand
GACGGCGATGCCGACCTCGTCGCCGTCAGCCTCAACGGCGGCAACGCGCGACCGCTGATGTTGTTTCGCGGCGACGGTAGCGGCGCCTTTGCCGCCCCCGTCGGCGTCGGCAACATCGTCAGCGCGGTCGGCATCTCGATCGACGATCTCGACGGTGACCGCCGCAACGAGATCGTCGCGAGCTCGGCCAGCGACGTGCTGATCTTCACCAACGCCGGCGCGACGTTCTTGCAGCAGGTGCTGCCGTGCCCGGCCTTGTCCGACTTCTCGATCGGTGACGCGAACGGCGACGGCCGCAACGACGTCGCTTGCGCGCGACCCACAGCCGGCGTGGTTCGGCTGTTTCTCTCGCTCTGAGTGAAACGCCTGAACACCCCGGCGGACCTTGCATCCGCCGGGGTGTTTCGCCGATGCTCCGCCCCATGACCGAGCGCATCCGTCTTTTTGTCGTCGAGGATCAGCCGAAGATCTTGAAGAACCAGCTCAAGCTGTTGGAGCAGTTCAGCGAGATCGAGATCGTCGGCACCGCGCTCTCAGGCGAAGAAGCCCTCGACGAAATCGCCAAGCTCAACCCGCCGCCCGACGTCATCCTCTGCGACCTCGGCCTGCCGCAGATGTCGGGCATCGACGTCACGCGCGAGGTGAAGAAGCGCACGCCGTCGGTCGAGATTCTGATTTTCACGATCTTCGACGAAGAAGACAAAGTCGTCGAAGCCATCAAAGCGGGCGCCGCGGGCTACATGCTCAAGGGCGCCGAGGCCGAGCGCATCGTCGAGAGCATCAAAGAAGTGCGCCAGGGCGGCAGCGTGATTCAGCCGTCGCTGGCCCGCTCGCTTCTTCGCCACTTTCGCATGCCCGAGCAGGGCAAGCCTGCTGAGCCCGGCAGGCTGAAGAGCGAAGAAGAAGCGCAGAAAGAGCGCGACTCTGGCGCTCCGCCGCCGCCCTCGGGTCGTCGTGCGCTGACCGAGCGCGAGCTCGAGTGCTTGCAGATCATCGCCAAGGGTTTGAGCAACAACGAAGCGGCGCGCGTGCTGGGGCTCTCAAAGGCCACCATCCGCACCCACCTCGAGCACATCTACCAGAAGCTCGACGTCACGAACCGCGTCGAGGCCGTCACCGAGGGCATCCGCCAGGGAATCATCGACCTCTGACGATCGTCAGCTCTTCGTGATCACGCATTTGATCTTTGCAGCGGCCGTGACGGCGACGTCGACGGCCGCTGCCTTTTCTGTTGGCGTTTCTGATCCTTGCGATCGCCACGCGCAGATCGTGGCCATCCGCGGCGGGGCGCAGCTGCGCAAAGAGCTCGACGCCGAGGTGCTCGCCGCGAAGGGCAGAGCGAAGGGTTGCGCTGCCGCCGTCGCCGCCGAAGCCGCCCTGCACGACGGCGACAAGGCGCGCACGCGCGAGCTGCTGGCGATCGTGGCGGCGGAGTTGCCGGCGCTCTCGACGTCGATCGCGCCGCACCGCGCGCTGTTGGCGGCCGAGCTCGGCCAGGCCGACGAGACCGCGCAGCTGTTGGAGCAGGTGTCGCCCAGGGCCACCGAGTGGCGCGCGCGCATCGCGTTGGCGCAGGCGCAGCAGCAGAAGGACGCGGCGACGGCGACGACGCTGTTGTCGAAGTTGGCGGCGAAGGATGCGGCGTCGCAGGCGGCGTTGTGCACGCTCACAGGCGACGCCGTCTGCGTTGATCTTCTCGTGCGCTTTCCTGGCCATCCCGCGGCGCGGGCCGGCGAAGACGTCGTCGACCTGACGGCCTCTCCTGCCGTCTCCGTCGACGCTCACGACGCGCGGCAGAAGGCGTTGTTGGCGGCAGCGCGTCCGCAGCGCGTGGTGCTCGAAGCACAACGTTGGTTGAAGAAGCATCCGGGGCCGCACATGGGCCGTGGGCGCATCGTCGCCAACCTCGCGCAAGCGTTGCTGCGCCTCGGCAAGAATGCCGACGCCGTCGACGTCTCGCGGCTCGACTTCATCACCACGATCTTCGACGACGCCGTGCTCGAGCAGGCGCGGGCGCAGGCAAAGGCGCTGGGGCGTCTCGGACGCTTCAACGACGCCGCCCAGGTCTGGCGCCAGCTGGCGAGCCTCGCCCAGACCGCGGGCCGCGCCGACGTCGTCGCCGAGGCCGGCTTTCTCGGCGCCTTTTCCTACGTCGAGGGCGACCAGATCGACGACGCGTTGGCGGCGCTCGAGTTGGCCGCCCCCGTCGTCAGCGGCACGCCGTGGCAGACGCAGCTCTTGTGGCAGCAAGGATTGCTCACGCTCACCGCGCGCAACGACGCGGCGACGTCGCTGCCCTACTTCGACGCCGTCGTCGCGCTGAAAGACAAAGAGCTGCGCAAGCACCGCTACTGGCGCGCCCGCGCCCTCGACGTCGTCGACAAGGCCCGCGGCAAGAGCGAGCGCGAGAGCTTGATCGCCGAAGACGCGCTCGACTGGTACGGGCAGCTGGCGCGGCGCGACCTCGGCAAGAAAGCCATCACCGGGAAAGCTGTCGCGCGCGACGTGCTGCAGCGTTCCAAGACACAGTGGATCATCGACGACGAAGACGCCCGCGCCACGCGTCTGCTGTGGTCACTGGGCTTCGAAGACGTCGCCCGCGACTGCTGTCGGGCCCGCGCGCTCGTCGACAAGCGCGCGTCGCTCGAGAACATTGGGCTGTGCCAGTCCGTCGACGACAGCTCGTTCGGCTGGCGGCGTGGCGGATTGTATCTGCCGGTGCCGATGACGCAGAAGAACCGACTGAATGGCGCCTCTTCGTGGCGGGTTTCATATGCAGCGCCTTGGGGCGCCGACGTCGACGCTGCCGCTGCGGCCAACGACGTACCCGCGTCTTTTGTGTACGCGATCATGCGCACCGAGTCGGGCTTCGACGACGACGCCGTCTCGGTCGCCGGCGCCAAAGGCGCGCTGCAGCTCTTGCCCTCGGTCGCGCGCGCGGTGGGCAAAGTGGTGCCGCACAACGGCCATGACGACGTCGTCGACCACATCCAGCTGGGCGCCGGGCTCTTGGGACTGTTGAAGCGCGAGCACGGATCGTTGCTGCTCGCTGCGGCCGCCTACAACGGCGCGCCCGAGCACGCGCAGTCGTGGGTCGTGCGGTTCGGCGCGCTGCCCGTCGATGTGTTTGTCGAGCGCATCCCGTTTCGCGAGACGCGCGACTACGTGAAGCGCGTGCTCGCCGTCGAAGCCGTCTACCGCGGCCTCGACGGGGGCGACGTCGTCATCGACCTGCCGACGTCGTTGGCGCCGGCGAAGACGTTCACGCTGTTGCCCTACGACGAGTAGCCGCGGGCGTCGCGGCAGAGGGCGCGCCACAGCGACAAGACGGCGCCTGCGACGTCGACGACGGCGACATCGTCGTCGACAAAGGCGGGGACGCGGACGACGAGGCCGGCGGGGCCGACTTCGACGACGGCGTGCTTCTGGCGCAAGCGCAACAACAGCGGGGCATGGGCTGCCAGCCGCTTCGAGACGGTGGCGTCGCCGTCGATGAGCCAGGCGTCGTCAAAGGCGGCGTCGTCGACCTTGACGTCGACGAGTCCGCGCAGGCGATCGAGCAGGCTCTCTTGCGGTGCGAGGCGCGTG
Organism: Deltaproteobacteria bacterium; assembly: GCA_031384945.1. Lineage (GTDB taxonomy): Bacteria > Myxococcota > UBA727 > UBA727 > VGSZ01 > VGSZ01. Next base: position 9,027 of record JANNAY010001668.1, on the reverse strand, counting down.
ACGCGCTCGGTGCGATCGATGAGGCGTCCTTCGAAGTAGACGACGCAGCGGCCGGCGCCGTCGAGGTCGAAGCGCAAGACGCTGGGCGCATCGGGTTGTTCTTCGACAGCGAGGCGGGCTTCGACGCCGTCACCGATGCGCTCGACCGGTCCAGTGACCCAGGAGACGGCGTCGGCGACGCGGGCGACGAGGGCGGCGACGCGCTCGGCGGGCGGGCGGTTGTCGGCGCCGCGCTCGGCGAACAACAAGCGCGCGTCGACGGCGGCTTTGGCGAGGCGCGTGGCGGTGCGGGCCAGCGTCGCGGCGCGGGCGCAGCTGCGGGCGTCGCCGACGTGCACGTCGACCTCGACGACGGTGCGGCTGGCGGCCTCGGGCCGCAAGATGACGCGCGCGCGGCTCGTGTACAGCGCCTCGGCCATCGCGTCGTTGTCGAAGAGCGCCGCCACCTTCGGCGCGCGGGCGTAGACGTGCCAGCCCTTGAGCGCGAACGGCGCCGCCGCGCCGAAGTCAGCTTCGCTGGCGCCGTCGAGGCCGTCGAGGCGAAAGCGCGGCACCAGCAGCATGCGCGGCAGTACGCCGGGCACGTCGACGCGCGCGCAGTAGTCGAAGCCGACCAGGCGCTTCTTCAAGAACTGGATGCCGTGCATGCCGTCGACGTTCATCGGCTGCGACGAGCCAGGCAGATCGGTGAGCAGGTCGCCGACGTCGGTGGCGCGTTGGCCTGCAGCGCGGGCGGCCGCGACGGCGGCGGCGATGTCGCCGGGCGACGAGTAGCTGCTCTGGGCCATGCCGGGCCCGTGCATCTCGTGATCAGAGACGGTGCGGTCGGTGAACAACGCCTGCAGAAACGGATCGAGGTTCGCCATGATTCCCCCTCAGCCTCGGACCCGCTGTCAGCTCTTGGCGCGGCCCGGTTGGACGGCGGCGACGAAGCGCCAATCAGGATGCTTTTCTTCGAAGCGACGGCGCATCCAGTCGGTCTCAAAGAGCAAGAGCGGACGCTCTTCGACGTCGATGAGGCACTGTACGGTGCCGGTGCGCGTGATCTCTTTCAGATCAATGTTGTCGCCGAAGATCCAGCGCGCTTGTGTGTACGGCAGCTTGTCGAGCTGCGCCTCGACGCTGTACTCGTGCTTCAAGCGGTGCTGCACGACTTCGAACTGTAGCCAACCAACAGCGCCGAGAATCGGATCGACGAACAGCTCTTCGCGCTCGCGAAACAGCTGCACGGCGCCTTCGTCGGCGAGCTGCTCGAGGCCCTTCTTCAACTGCTTGCGCTTGAGCGGGTCTTTCAGCTTCACGCGCACGAAGTGCTCGGGCGAGAAGCTGGGGATGCCTTCGAAGGCGACGGGGCTGCCTTCGACGAGGGCGTCGCCGATGCGCAGGTTGCCGGGATCCCACACGCCGATGATGTCGCCGCCGTAGGCGTCTTCGACGGCGGTGCGCTCTTGCGCCATGAAGATCATCGGGCGGTCGATCGACAGCTTCTTGATGTTCTCGCCGGCTTCGACGCCGGTGCCGACGCGCACCTGCTTGACCGTCATGCCCTTCTCGAAGTGTCCGCTGGTGACGCGGACGAACGCGATGCGGTCGCGGTGCTTGGGATCCATGTTCGCCTGGATCTTGAAGACGAACCCCGAGAACGACGGCGTCGTCGGCGGAACGGAGACGACGTCGCCGAGGGCGCCGGTGCGGGCGTCGACGCTGCGCACCTGCCGCGGCAACGGCGAGGGACACAGTTGCGTAAAGCGATCGAGAAACGGCTCGACGCCGAAGTTCGTCATCGCTGAGCCGAAGAACACCGGGGTGACCTTCTGCTCCATAAACGCTTCGACGCTGAACTTGTTGCCGGCGTCTTCGAGCAGCGACAGCTCGCCCTTCAGGTCTTTGATGTTTCGCTCGCCGATCTCTTCGATCAGCTTCGGATCATCCAGTGGAACGACGTCCATCGTCGCTTCTTTTTGTCCGCGTTCGACGCGTTCGAAGCGCAAGAAGCGCCCGGTCTCGCGCTCGTAGACGCCGGCGAAGCTCTTTCCCATGCCGAGGGGCCACGTGAGAGGCGAGCACGGGATGCCGAGCACCTGCTCGACCTCGTCCATCAAATCGAGAGGAGATTTGCCCTCTCGGTCCATCTTGTTGATGAAGGTGACGATGGGAATTTTTCGCAAGCGGCAGACTTCAAACAGCTTGATGGTCTGCGGCTCGACGCCCTTCGCGACGTCGATGAGCATGACGGCGCAGTCGGCCGCGGCCAGCGTGCGGTAGGTGTCTTCGCTGAAGTCGTTGTGGCCGGGCGTGTCGAGCAGGTTGAAGAAGCACCCCTGGTGCTCGAACTGCATCACCGACGACGCCACCGAGATGCCGCGCTCTTTCTCGATCGCCATCCAGTCTGACGTCGCGTGCCGCGACGCGCGCCGCGCTTTGACGGTGCCAGCGAGGTGGATCGCTCCGCCGTACAGCAGCAGCTTCTCGGTCAGCGTCGTCTTGCCGGCGTCGGGGTGCGAGATGATGGCGAAGGTGCGGCGACGCAGAACCTGCGTCTCCAGTGTGCTGGGATCCACGGACATGACGACGACGTAGGCGACGGATTGCGGGGCATCAACCCGTCGGTCACAGTTCGTCGATGGGGATTCGAACCGCGGTTGTCGTCGTCGCCTGCTGCGCCGCTGGACCGGCGTTGCCGTGCTCGCCGAGCCTGCCAGCGACCGTGAGCAATTTCGTGCTGCGCTCCGGCGACGAGCCACGCGAAGTACCGACCAATGTGGCTCTCGCTGTGTTCCCCGCTGACATGGGTCCCTGGTCCGCCATCGTGCGCAAAGACGATGGCGTCGACGTCGGTGAAGTCTTCCCCTTTGAGGGCGTTGCCGGCGTTGACGGCTTCCTCGATCTTGAGCCCGACACCGCGTACGTCGTCGACTTGCCTCCGACGGTCGGCAGCCCCACGACGCTTCACTTGATCACCACGGGCGGTCCTGACGACGAAGCCCCCGCCGCCCCAGACGTCGACGTCGATCGCGAAGACACAGGCCCGAGCCCCGGCTTCTCGTTCGGTGAGTGCGGCAGCGCGTTTGGACCGGCCGGACATTGGGGCGGGACGTCCAACAACCTCGATGTCATCGGCGTCGAGGCGGGCGAGAACGCCGTCATGGGCTACCACGTCGTCGCCACCGACCAGGGCGACACGGTCAGGCGTGACGCCTTCATCTTCAACGAGAGCCTCGAGACCTCGTTCTTCGAATTCGACGGCGGCGTCTGGTCCGTCGCCGTCAGCGCCATCGACATCGCCGGCAACGAGGGCGACGCCACCGACGTCGACGTTGACTTCGGCGGCTGCGGCGGCTGCGCTTCTTCGTCGACGGCTTCAACGACGCTGGGCCTCATCGCCCTCGCAGGAATTCGGCGACGCCGGGTCCGATGACGTCGTCTTCGGCGCCGATGACGAGGGCGGTGCCGGCGTGGTCTTTGCCTTCGACCTCGACGAATTCGAAGTCGTCGTTGTCTTCGAGGGACTTCTTCAGATGTGAAAAATCAAGCTCGACGGCCTGAAAGTCGTCGGTGCCGGCGACGAAGATGGTGGGCAGCCCGCCGTCAGCAAACAGCTCACGCGTCGACGCGGTCGCCTGCTCTTCTTCGGTGTCACCAAACAATGGTTCGAGAATGGTGTCGCGGTTTTCTTCACTGTCGACGAAGACCGCCTGCGGGATGTCGTAGACGCCCGACACCAACGCGAGCGCGTCGACGTCGGCGTCACCGATGAGCGCGGCGGCCGACGCGAGGTGCGCGCCCGCCGAGTGGCCCATCAACGACGTCGACGACGCGTCGGGAAACTTCTCGTGCATGAACGCGACAGCAGCCGAGATGTCATCGAGCATGCCGTCGAGCTTCACGTCAGGAAACAAGCGGTAGTTGGTGTTGGCGACGACGAAGCCTTCGCGGGCGAGGGCAACGCCGACGTTGCCGTAGAGGCCGGTGACCCACTCGTAGAGCTCTTTGTCTTGCGAGTTCCAGTAGCCGCCGTGCACAAAGACGACGACGGGGGCGTCTTCGGCGACGTTTTCGTCGAAGTACAAATCCAATTTGTGGCGCGCGTCGCCGTCGTCGTCATAGGCGACGTCGGTGGCGAAGACGATGCCGTCGCGGTCGCGAAACAAAGTCCCCAGCGACGGGCAGCCGGTGAGGCTGAACGTCGCCAGGGACGCGAGGACGAAGGCGCTGCGCATTCATCACTCTACGAGCCGGCTCACGCCTCGGTGCGCCACTCTTTCATCGCCTGATCGCCGGGGCGGTCGACGTGGACCTTGTCGTCGACGACGGTGACCCAGGAGAGCGGGATGAAGTGGTGCTTGCCCTGCGCGTCTTTCTTGACCTTGATCTCTGACTTGCCTTGCATGTGATCAACGACGGCGAACTGGCCGTCTTTGCTGCAGACAACGGGCATCTCGGGCTTGATCTGTTTGGTGTCGACCATGGTGTCCTCCAGTGTGGTCACCCGAAGACTGCAGTCGGTGTGCCGCCCACAACAGCGCGTCGCAGCGTTCGTCGATGTCGACGAAGACCGCACATGAGGCGGATCGCGGCGCCCCACTTCGGTGCGAACGACGCGAGAGGGCAGGGCGATGCGCACGCGCTCGGCACCGTCGATGCAGCGATCGCGGCATGCGCAGCCTCAACAAAAACAACGTCAAAGCCCTCGCCGCTCCGCTCGTCCGACCCCTCGCCATCGTCGGCGCGGTCGTCGGCGTCGGCGCCCTTCTTCGCTGGCAACTGCAGCGGCTGTTCACCGAGAAGCCGAGCTACGTCGTCGAAGAGCACCGCGGACCGCTCGAGATCCGCACGCTGCCCGCGTCGCTGGTGGCCCGCACCGTCGTCTACGCCGACTTCGACCACGCTCGCGCTGAAGGCTTCACGCGGCTCGCGCGCTTCATCTTCGGCGAGAACCACCACCACACGCGCGCCCAGGCCGCAGCGCTCGGCGGACACGCCGACAAGATCGCCATGACGGCGCCCGTCACGCTCGAGCACAGCGGCAAGGGCGTCGTCGTCAGCTTCCACATGCCGCGCGATCGGCCGCTGTCGACGTTGCCGTACCCCGACGACCCGCGCGTCGAGCTCGTGCAGCTGCCGGAGCGCAGGGTAGCGGCGTTGTCGTGGTCCGGCGGCACGAGCGCGGCCCGCATCGCGAGCATGGAGGACCGGCTGCTCGAAGAGGTCAAGCAGCGCGGCATGCTCGCAGCGGGCGCCCCTGTGTTCGCGGGCTTCGATCCGCCGTCGACGTTGCCGCCGCTGCGGCACAACGAGGTCTACGTCGAGCTACGCGAGCCCTGAAGCGCGCGGCGCCACGTCGTCGTCGTCAACGCGACACCGACGATGAGCGGCAGCAGGTAGCCAACGGCCGCCCATGGCTCGACGCCCAGGTCGCGCGCGGGCACGTGCAGCAGCGTCGGCACCGCCAGCGCCGCGTGCAGCACCAACAGCGCGACGATCGTGACGACGACGAAACGCGGCGATTGGACGCGCGTGTCCAACCGCCGCCACGCGTAGACGCAGGCGACGACGATGAAGACGGCTTCGACGGCGAACCACCAGACGAAGCCTCGGTCGTAGAGGTCGAAGCCGGGCACGCGCGCCACGTCGTCGATGGGCGACCACGGCATGTCTTCGACGGCGACGTCGAGGGCGCAGTGGCCGACGATGTTGACGGCGCCGAAGACGCCGACGACGCGGTCGAAGACGACGCCGCCGACGACGCCCACGACGACGGCGTAGACGACGTGCATCAACAGCGCGTGCGACCACGGCAAGAACGGCTCGTGAAATTCCATCGCACCCATCGAGCGCCCGCCCTCGACGCCGACGAGGGTCAACAGGGTCCACAAGATGTCGTTCAGCTGCGCGCCGAGCACGAAGTAGAGCAGCACGCCCCGGCGATCGCTGGGTTGGCTGGCGTGACAGGCGAGACCGAGGGCGTAGTGGCCGGCGAACATGCTGCAGTGTCGCTCAGGGCCTCATGGCGCGCCGTGGTCAACCCCAAGGGCAGGTGCTGAGGTCGTCGATCAGCGCCAGCGCAGGCGGCTGACGCCGTCGATCAGCGCCAGGGTAGCGCGGCTGACGTCGTCGATCTGCCCGAGGGCAGGGCGGTGTCGTCGTCGATCAGCGCCAGGGCAGGGCGCAGACGTCGTCGATCAGCGCCAGGGCAGGGCGGTGACGTCGTCGATGTCGCTGGCGCCAGTCAACAACATCAACAGGCGATCGAAGCCCAGCGCGTTGCCCGCCGACGGCGACGGCAGCGACGGCAGCGCCTGCAAGAAGTCTTCATCGAGCGGCACGGGCTGCTTGCCGAGCGCGGTGCGCAACGCGTTGTCGTCGTCGAACCGGCGCCGCTGCTCGACCGCATCGGTGAGCTCGTCAAACGCGTTGCACAGCTCGAGCACGCCGGCCTTGCCGTGGGCGTAGGCCTCGAAGCGCCGGGCGTAGCGGTCGTCGTCGTCGAGACGGGCCAACACCGCCATCTGCGCCGGCCACCGCTCGAGCACCGTCAAGCGATCGCGGGCGAAGCGCGGCTCGATGTGCGCGGCCATCACGTGAAAGAAAGCGAGCTCGAAGTCGGCGTCTTTGGCGAGTCCGTCGTCGACGCCGGCGGCGCGCACGCGCTTGACCAACGCCAGCGGATCGCCGGCGCGCATCTCTGACAGCGCAGCGCCAAGGTCGACGCCTGTGGCAGCGAATTCGGCGGCGACGTCGGTGCGGACGACGCCATCGACGTCGACGCCGGCGACGTTGCCGACGACGCCGGCGACGGCTGCGACGACGCCGCGGGTGTCGTCGACGACGTCTTCGTAGGAGCCAACGCCGGCGCGGTACCACTCGAGCATCGTGAATTCTGGACAGTGACGACGCGTGCGCTCGCCGTCGCGAAAGACATGCACGATCTGAAAGACGCGGGGCACGCCGGCGGCGACCACGCGCTTCAACGCCAGCTCGGGCGAGGTGATCAAGTAGCGCGGCGCCGTCGTCGACGAGGTCAGCGACGTGCGCACGGCGATCGAGAGCGCATCGATGTGGGGCTCGGTGCCCGGCGCGGGCACGAGCTGGTGCGTGTCGGCCTCGACGAAGCCGCGGTCGTGGAAGTAGCCGCGCACCGCCCGCAAGGCAGCGTCGCGTCTCTCGATGCGCTCGCGCGTGTTCACAAAACGAACTCGTGACATGCTGCCGCGCCTTCTACGAGACCGGAGCTTTCATGCGTCGTTTTGTCGTCGTCACGACCACAGTTGTTGGCGCCGTTGTTGGCGCCGTCGTTGCTGGCGCGCTCGCAGCCCCGCCGGCCCACGCGGCGGCCTATTACGTCGGCGAGGTGGGCGCCCGTTCGCTCGCCCGCGGCGGCGCCAACATCGTCAACCCCGGCGACCCGTCGGCGATGTGGTTGAACCCGGCGGCCATCACGCTGTCGACGGGCGTGCAGCTGCAGATCGATCTCAATCTGGTGTGGCTCGCCAGCGACTTCGTCAGAGACTGCGGCGGCGTCGACAACGGCTGCGCCGACCTCGTCGCTGTCGATCGCCAATACAAAGACCCCGCCACTGGCAAAGACGATCCCGAGCGTCGCTACGTCGTTCCCGGCAACCGCCGGGTCAACAATCCCGAGCAGGGCACCGACCCCGCCGAGCCCGGCAAGCTCGGCAACAAAGACAAGCCCAGCCGCTTCGACGGCAAGGCTGACAAGGTCAGCAACCAGGCCGGCGTGCAGCCGATCCCCCGCTTCTTCGCGACCTTGAACGCCGACTCGTTCGGCCTCGACGGCATCGCCGTCGGCGTCTTCGCCTTTGCACCCTCTGCCGGTGACTACAAATTCGGCGAAGACCAGTTCACCCGCTACACGCTGATCGACCGCGACTTGCTCGAGTTCTATTACGGTTTGACGCTGGCCTACCGCTTCAAAAACTGGATCGCCGTCGGCGCCAGCCTGCAAGGCGTCTCGTCGGGTCTCAACCAGAATTTGCGGCTGACCGGCGACTACAACGGCAACGAAGACGTCAACTACGACATCCAGGTGAAGATCCAGGGCGAGCAGCACCTCATCCCCTCGGGCGCGTTTGGCTTCTGGTCGAACCCGCTGAAAGACCTCGGCATCGGCGACCTGCAGATCGCCGGCTCAGTGCAGCTGCCGCGGGTGGTGCAGACCACTGGACCCATCACCATCGAGAAATTCGGCGAGAAGTTTCAGGCCGAGTTCATCGACAGCGGCCTCGCCACCATCGACGACAAAGGCGCCACGGCGCAGGCGTCGTTCACGTTGCCGCCGTTCTACCGTTTCGGTCTCAAGTATGGCATAGACAACGTCTTCAATGACCAAGAAAAGACGTTGGGCTTCGACGTCGAGACCGACTTCGTCTACGAAGCATGGTCGACCTACGACCATGTTTTTCTCACCACGAGTGGACTGAACGCGTCGCTGGGCGGCGGTGAGCCCGCGCCCCTGCCGGCCATCGTGCAGCCCAAAGACTGGAACGACGCGTGGAGCATCCGGGCCGGCGGCACCGTCGCCCTCTACGACAAGCTGCTCGAGCTGCACGGCGGCGGCTTCTACGAGACGTCAGCCATCCCGAACGAGACCTACAGCGTCGAGCTCGTCGACGGCGACAAGGTCGGCCTTGGCGCCGGCGTCAGCGGCAAGGTCGCAGGCGTCAGGCTCGACGTCGCCTACAGCCACGTCATCGTCTTCGACCGCACCGTCGGCCAAGAGTCGATCGTCTACAGCGGCAAGGTCGACAACCCCGTGCTCGACAACCCCGAGACCCGCACCCGCATCGCGATGGGCAAGTACCACGCGGCCTACGACATGCTGAACGTCGCCGTCACCGTCGCCTTTGACGACATGTTTGGCTTCGGGGTGCACGCGCCCAAGCCGGCGCCTGAGCCCGTCATCAACGAGCCCACGTCGATCACGCCGGTGGATCCGACGACGACGCCTGCGACGCCGGTGACGCCGGTGACGCCAGCGACGCCGACCGAGACGACGACTGAGACGCC
>JANNAY010001631.1:0-5371 GCA_031384945.1 Deltaproteobacteria bacterium | reverse complement strand
GCGGCGAGAGCGGCGTCGAACGTCGTCACCGCGGTGTCTTCTTTGCCGACGTGCAGCCAGGCGATCTCGGTGCTGGCGCCTTCACCGACGCCGACGACGGGGGCCGCGGCGGGCGCGTTCGTCCACGCGATGAACGAGAGGATGCCCGTGGTGGCGATGGCCACGCCCGTCGCCTTGCGCAGCTTCTCGACAGGAGACGTGCCCTTGAACGAGAGCTTCAAGGCACCGACCGCGACGCCGACCCCGAGCAAGACCGGCCCGAGGATGTGGCCCCAGGTGCCCAGCGGCGCCAACGCCGCGGCAAACGAGGCGATGCCGATCTGCAAATAATAGAGGCCGGCGCCGAGCATCAACAATCCAAAGACCGACTTGACCGTCTCCATCCACTTGCCACTCTTGGGGAGGCGGGCGATGGCCTGCGAGAACGCGCCGAGCACGAGAAACGGCAGCCCCATGCCGAGGGCGTAGAAGAACATCAGGGTCGCGCCTTTCACAAGGTCACGTTCGCGCGCGATCAACGTCAGAATAAATGACAACACAGGACCGGTGCACGGCGCGGCGATCACGCCGGCGACGAGGCCCATGACGAAGGCGCCGCCGAAGCCGCTGCCGCCGGCCTGTGAGAGGCGCGTCTGCAATCCTGAGGGCAGCGCGAACTCAAAGGCGCCGAACATCGACGTCGCCATGATGATGCAGAACAGCGCCACGCCGATGGTGATGAACGGGCTCTGCAGGGCGCTGCCCGCGAGCGCGCCGGCCCACGCGAACGACACGCCCAGCGTCGTGTAGAGCACCACCATGCCGCTGACGTACGTCGCCGCCAGCGCGAAGCCCTTGAGCGGCGAGCTCGCCTTGCGCGCACCCAAAATCGACAGCGTGATGGGGATGAGCGGGTAGACGCAGGGCGACAGCGCCGTGAGGAAGCCGCCCACCAGGCAGAGGAGGACGGCGACGCCGAGGTTGCCGGCGCCGAGCGCTGCCTTGAGCTGTCCTGACACCGACCCGTCTTCGGGCACCGGCACCGCCGGCACCGCGACGACGTCGGCCAGCGCGCCGCCCGACCACGTGAGCGCGGCGAGGGCGACGACGACGCCGCTGAGGACGATCAAAGAGCGGGTGAGCGTGCTGCGGTTCATCGGCGTCGACTCTCGCGTCTACGAAGGGGGTCCACAAGGCGGGTGACGTTGGGATGTACGACGCAGCCGCAGGTTCTGTTGCTGAGACGCACCGGCCGCGGGGGCCAGTGCCACACCGAGATCTTCTGGAAAGACACCGAGATTCTCAGGGGTGCCACACCGAGAGTTCGTGGGAACCGTCGCGGTCCGGCGGCTGTTCCCCTGCATTGCCAGTTCGTCGCCGTCACGTCGGAGCGCTCTGGCCGCAGCGCGCTGACCCTCAGCGGGTGTAGGTTGCCGCCATGTCGCAGAGTGCCGACGTTTCCCTCGACGAGATCGCGGTGCCGCGCAGCACCGGCGAAGTCATCTCTGACGCCGTCGCCGGACTGCGGCGCAGCTTCAAGGTGCTGTTCGCGCTGGCGGTGCCGTTCTGCGCCATCGACCTGTTTTTGCGCGAGGTGTCGTCGTCGTTTCTCACGCAAGTGACAGCGAAGATCGACCCGCTGCATGTGGAGCTCGCGGGCCTCGCGGCGGCAGGGCCGGCGTTCTCGGCGGCCATCGGCTTCTTGCTGGCGTCGTTCTTCGTGCAAACGCTGCTCGGCGGGGCCGTCGCCGCCGTCGCCGACGACCTGTGCTGGCGCCGCACGCCCAGCGTCGGCTCGGCGCTGTCGCGGCTGGTTGAGCGCGGCGCGCCGCTGCTGCTGACCGCGATGCTGTTCGCGTTCTTGACGTCGCTGGCGTCGATCGCGGCGATGGTGGTGCCGATCTTGTTGTCGTTCGCCGCGGCCGTTGCCACCGACTTCGTCGGCTTTCTCGTGCTCGGCACCATCCTCGGCGGCGTCATCGCCCTCGTCGTCGTCGTCGTCGTCACCCTGCGCTGGTCGCTGTTCACGCCCTGCGTGGTGGTCGAAAAGAGGTCGCTGTTTTCGGCGCTGTCGCGGTCGTCGTCGTTGACGGCGGCGCGCGGGCTGCCCTTCTTCGAGACGCCGAAGTTTCGCCTCAGCGTGCTCTTCCTCGTCGGGCTCGCGCTGTCGGGCGTGCTGCAGTCGTTGTTTCTTGCACCGCGCTTGATCCTCGCCGCCGCGACCGGGTGGAGCTTCGCCGACTGGACGTTGCCCGGCCTCGCCCAGATGCCCGTGTGGTTCATGGTGCCGTTCGGGCTGCTCGAGGTCGTCACCAACGCAACCGTCATCCCCTTCACCGGCTTGCTCATCGCCCTCTTCGCCTTCGACCTGCGCGTTCGCTACGAGGGCGTGACGCCGGACGCCGCGTGATCTTGTTGGTGGCGGTGCTCGTCGGCGCCACGCCCGCCTGGTGCACGCCGGCGCGCGAGCACCTCGCCGTCATCGACGTTGGCGGCGACGCGAGCGCCCTCGACGCGCAGACGGTGACCGCGCTGTTGGCCACGCTGCCGCCGCTGGTGTCGACGCGGGCCCGCGACGACATCGGACGCGAAGGCAACCTCAGCGCCGCCGTCGACGCCGCCCGCGTGGCCGTCGCCGTCGGCTGCAGCGACGTCGTCGTCGACGCCAATGCCGTCAGCGTCGACGTCAACGCCCTCGCCGCAGACCCGCGCTTCGGCGGCTTGCGCACCGAAGACAACTTCTCAGAGAAGGTGAAAGACCGGCTGTGGAAGCTCATCGAAGAGCTGCTCGAGAGCCAGGGCATGCAGACGTTCGCGAACAACACGCGCGCCATCTACCTCGCGTTTCTCGCCAGCTTCTGCGGCGTCATCGCCTTTCGCTTGTTGCGGCGCTCGCGGCAGTCGGGTGGTGACACAGGCGTCGCCAACACCCGCGTCGAGCGGGCCCGGCAGCGCGCGTTCGCGCTGTGGCGCAAAGACGCCCTCGCCGTGCTCGACGGTGGCAACAGCGACGGCAGCGACGACGCTGTCCGCGCCCGACGCGCGTTGCTCTTGCTGCGCGCCGCGCTGTTGGCGCGCGTCGGCGAAGATGCCGGCGCCGCCGAAGCCGTGCAGCCGCAGCGCACGACGTCAGAGATCGTCGCGCGCTTGTCGCCGCGCGTCGCCTTTGTCGCAGGCCCCGTCCTCGCCGCGTTCGACGACGGCTTCTACGGCGGCGCCATCGACGTCGCCGGCGCCCGCGCCTTTGTCGTTGCCGTCGACGCCGCCGCCGCGGCGCTGGCGAAGGGCAGCGCGTGAACACCACCGCCCGCGCCCTGCTGCTGGCGACGGCCATCGTGCTCGTCGGTGGGCTGCTGCTGAAAGGCGCGTCGCCCGCGAGCAAGTCCGATCCCACCGCGTCCGTCGACAACGGCGCGCCGCGCGGCTGGCTGCTGCTGCGCCTGCTGCTCGACGCCACCGGCCACGACGTCGTCGTCGTCAAAGGCGTCGAAGGCGAAGGCGCCCTCAGCGCCACCAGCGAGAACCGCGTCGTCTTTGTGCCGCCGCCCGAGCGCAGCGCGTTCTCGACCGCCGAAGCGAGCGAGCTGCTGCGCGTCGCCGAGCACGGCGGCCGCGTCGTCGTCGTCTGCGATCCGTTGAAGGCGCGGCGCAACCGGCTGCTGCCGCTGTTGGCCCACCTGAACGTCACCTGCAGCGAGCAAGAGAACGCGCTGTCGCCGTCGGTGGCGGTGTCGACGTTTCCGGCTGTGCCGTCGCCCGTCTACCTGCGCGACCGCGGCCGGCTCGTGCTGCAAGACAAAGGCGGACTCATGCCGCTGCTCGTCAGCGGCGACGCCAAAAACCCCGAAGTTGTCGCCGTCGTCGTCGCTGTCGGCAAAGGCGACGTCGTCGTCGTCGGCAGCGGCACCGTCTTCGCCAACGACGGCCTCGCCGCAGAACAGTCGGCGGCGTTCTTGTTGTGGCTGGTGGGCGAGCGCAAGGTCGTCGTCGACGAGCGCCACCACCGCACCCGCGGACGCGCGGTCATCGGGCGCGCCGCGCTCGAGGGTCCGGGGCCGCTGACGGCGGCGGCGATGTTGTTGTTGTTGTTGCCGCTGTCGCTGTTGGCCTTCGCGCCGCGACAAGGCGAATTCGACGGCGATGACGACGACGACGCCCCTGCCGCCGCGGCCCGCGTCAGAGCGCTCGCTGCCCTTTTGAAAGAGAACCACCGACCATGAGCACCGACGTCGACACCGCCGCCGCAGACATCGCCGCCCTCAAAGGCGCCATCGAAAAAACCATCGTCGGACAAGGCGCCGTCGTCGACGACGTCGTCACCGCCCTCGTCGCTGGCGGCCACGTCTTGCTCGAAGGCGTGCCCGGCGTCGCCAAGACCCTGCTCGCCCGCGCCGTCGCTGCGGCCACCGGGCTGACGTTCTCACGCGTGCAATTCACGCCTGACCTGATGCCCACCGACCTCGTCGGCACGCGCATCTGGAACGGCGAGACGCGCACGTGGGAGGTGCACAAGGGTCCGGTCTTCACGCAGGTGCTGCTCGCCGACGAGATCAACCGCACGCCGCCGAAGACGCAGTCGGCGCTGCTCGAGGCGATGGAAGAGCGGCAGGTCACCCTCGACGGTGTCCGGCATTCGCTGGGCAATTCGTTCTTCGTGCTGGCGACGCAGAACCCGCTCGAGTTCGACGGCACGTATCCGCTGCCCGAGGCGCAGACCGACCGCTTCTTGAAGAAGGTCGTCGTCGGCTATCCGCCGCCCGAGGCCGAGCTCGCGCTGCTCGAGAAGGGCCCGCGCCACAAGGCCGACCTGCCCTCGGCCATCATCGACGAGCCGCGCTTGTTGGCCTTGCAAGAGCTGGTCGCGCGCGTGCGCGTCGACGAGAGCTTGCGGCGCTACGTGTTGGCGCTCTTGACGCAGACGCGCACGTCGCCGTCGTTGAAGCTGGGGGCGTCGCCGCGTGCGGGGTTGATGTTGGTGCGGGCGGCGCAGGCGCGGGCGGTGTCGTTGGGTCGTCCGCATGTGCTGCCTGACGACGTCAAAGCGGTGACCTTGAGCGTGCTGCGGCACCGGCTGGCCTTGTCGACCGACGCCGAGCTCGATGGTCTTTCGGTCGAGAAGGTGTTGGCGTCGTTGCTTGAGAAGACGCCGGTGTTGGACAAGCCCGCGTGAGACTTCTTCGCGGCTCGCAGAAAACCCCCGGCCCCGAATTTCGGGGAGGGGACGTCGTGCCGCGCTGCGCGCAGGCTCTTCTGTTGTTGCTCGAGACATCGCCGTTTTTGTTGGCGCAACAGAACATCGTCGGCGGGCGCTCGGCACATTTGCGGATCCCAGCGTCCAACGAAACGTCACGAGAGGCGGCAAAAAAAGAGCGGCGCGCAGCGCGCACGAATT
>JANNAY010001449.1:0-13492 GCA_031384945.1 Deltaproteobacteria bacterium | reverse complement strand
CATGCCCGAGCCGCCGAGGATGACGAGAATCGAGCCGCGGGCGACATCGAGGTTCATGCCCTTGAGCACCTCGCGGTCGCCGAACTTCTTGCGCACCTCGATGACACGAATGATCGGCTGGTCTTTCTGCCCCGCCACCGGCGAGGTCACCGCCGTCGTCTCTCTCTTCTGCGTCGTCGACATGGGCCCGCTCATTTGGGAAGCGCGTCGAAGCGGATGTAGCCGTGGATGAGCGGCTCAAGCATCTCGGCCAACACATACGTGCCGATGAGAATCGAGACCGACGAGAGCACCACGGCGCGGGTCGCTGCCTCGCCGACGCCGCGGGCGCCGCCGCTGGCCTGAAAGCCCATGTACGAAGAAATCAGTGAGATCTGTGCGCCAAAAAATGCTGACTTGATCCAGCCTTCGTAGAAGTCGTCGGGGTCGAGGGCGAGCCACGTCTCGTAGAAGAAGACGCCGGGATCGATGCCCTCTCGCCCGACGCCGATGAGGTAGCAGCCGAAGTAGCCGCAGCCGGTGAAGATGACCGTCAACAGCGGCATCATCAAAGTGGCCGCGATGAAGCGTGGAACCACGAGATACTGCATGGGCTCGACTGCGAGCGTCGACATGGCGTCGATCTGCTCGGTGACCTTCATGGTGCCGAGCTCGGTTGCCATGCCTGAGCCGCTGCGTCCGGCCACCATCAAGCCAGTGAGCACGGGGCCGAGCTCGCGCGAGAGCGTCAACAACGTCGCGGGGCCCACGAGGGCTTCGGCACCAAAGCGGCGAAAGCCCGCCAACATTTGAAAGCCGAAGACGAGGCCGGTGAAGAAGCCCGAGAGCACGACGATGAAGAGCGAGCCGAAGCCGACGTCGCGCATGTGTCGAAACAGCTGCGACCAGCGAAACGGCCGCCGCGGCATCCACCACAGCGTGTTGAGAAAGAACAAGAAGAGCCGGCCGCTCTCGTAGATGAACGTGATCGGGCCCTGGCCGACGGCGGTGACGGCATTCTTCGCGCCCTGCAGCACCGGGTTCGGTTTGGGCGGCGCGGCTGGCGTCGTCGGGGTCGACGTCGTCAACGCCGGCGGAGCTTCGTCCGTCGTCGTCGTTGTGGGCGGCAAATTCGGCGGCTTTTCCACCATCGTCGTCGACGTTGTCAGCGAACCCGGCCGACGGTCAAGGTCGTCACGTGGAATGCCTCAGCCCCCGTCGACGACGACGGCGGTCATTCGGCCACATTCAAGCCGGCAGCACGCGGCCGTCGTCGTCGTCGAATTCGTCGTCGCTCAAAGAAAAAACCTCCACGCGAGGCCCCATCGCGTGGAGGTCGGGTGGCGGTCAGCTGGCTGCTCAGCGGCGCTTGGAGATCATGCCGCCCACGACGAGCAACAGGATCGCGCCGAGCACGCTGCCAATGAAGCCCACCGACTGGAGGCTGCCGATCGGAAAGCCCGACGCCAGGCTCGCGATCGCACCGCCGACGAACGAGCCGCCGACGCCGAGCAACGTGGTGCGAATGAACCCGAGCTTTTGATCACCGGGCAGCACTGCGCGCGCGATGAGGCCTGCAAAGAAACCAAAGATGATCCACGCGATGATGCCCATGACCAACCTCCTGTCCTGCTCGAATGACGTCGAGAACAGCGACACTGAAGTCGTAGGCACAACTCAGGCCGCGGCAATGCTCTTGGTCACATTCACGACGCGACCATCTGATCGTCGACGAGAAATCCATGCATCGAAGTCGGCCAGCGCCCGCTGCGACGACTGCTGCTTGCGCTGCGCCTTGTCGGGCTTGCGCTTGCGCCCTTTGGCGTCGATGACCGGCGTGGCGTCGAGGGGCGGCATCATCGACCAGATGACATTGCTCGGCGCATAGGCCTGATCGCCGAACGCGCGCAGCACGCCGCGGCAATGCCGCCACAATCCACCCAGCGCCGTCGTCGGCGGCGGCACATCGAGCGAGAGCCCGCGCAGCTGATCGAGCACCACCAACGACGTGAGCAGCCCCGACGCTGTCGACTCGACGTAGCCCTCGACGCCGGTGATCTGGCCGGCGAAGAAGACGCTGGGCTTGCTCTTCAAACGGCCGTGGTCGTCGAGAACGTTGGGGCTGTCGACGTAGGTGTTTCGGTGGATCGCGCCGTAGCGCAGAAACTTCACCTCGCGCAGCGCGGGGATCAGCGAGAAGACCTCGCGCTGAGCCGGCTGCTTCATCCGGGTCTGGCAACCCACCAGATTGTAAGACAAGCCGTGAATGTCTTCTTTGCGCAACTGCAAAACCGCGTGCGCGCGCGCGTTGGTCACGGGGTGAAACAAGCCCACCGGCTTCATCGGGCCAAAGCGCAGCGTGTCTTTGCCCCGCTCGGCCATCACCTCGATGGGCAAACACCCGTCGAAGTAGTGCAGGTTCTCGAATTCGTGTGCGACGGCGCGGTCGGCGGCGCGGAGGGCGTCGTAGAAGACGTCGTATTCGGCCGGGTCCATCGGGCAATTGAGATAATCGGCCGAATCACCCTTGTTCCACCTTGACTTGAAAAACGCACCTTTGCCGGGCAATTCTTCTTCAGTGAGGATGCTGTCAGCGTCGACGATGGGGGCGATGGCGTCGTAAAACGCGAGCCGATCTTTGCCGCAGCGTTTGGCGATGTCGGCGGCGAGGGCGTCGCTCGTGAGGGGCCCGGTGGCGACGATGGTGACGACGTCGTCGTCGTCGAGGCCTGTGACTTCGCCGGGCACGAGGGTGACCCGCGGGTGTTGCTTCAAGCGGCCTTCGACGAGGTCGGCGAAGACGACGCGGTCGACGGCGAGTGCGTCGCCCGCGGGTACTTTGGCAACCTCTGCGCAGGCCATGAGAAACGAGCCGGCGCGGCGCATCTCTTCTTTCAAGAGGCCCACGGCGTTGTCGACGTTGGCCGAGCGAAACGAGTTGCTGCACACGAGCTCAGCCAGGCGATCAGAGTGCTGCGCCGGCGTTCGCTGTTGCGGCTTCTGCTCGCGCAATTCGACGTCGACGCCGGCCTCGGCCAGCTGCCACGCCGCTTCGCAACCTGCGAGGCCACCACCGATGATGCGCACCTTGTCTGCCATGGCGTCCGCGTAGCAGACGACGACGGCGTCTGGCAGGGTGAACGCATGCGCCGCTCTCTCGTCGCCGTAGCCGCTCTCGCCGCCTGCCGCAGCAACGCCGTCGACGTTGGCTCTCTCGGCGAAGCCTCTGGCGTCACGCTTCGATCGCAGCAGGGGCGCGGCGACGAATTCGTCTACGTCGACGACGAACGCGGCGTCTTCGTCATCAACGGCGGAGTCGCCAAGAACATCGCCCCCCTCGACGACCTCGAAGGCGTCTGCGTCATCGACGGCGTCGTGCTCGTCGTCGCCGAACAAAGCGGCGTCGTCAGCGCCGTCGACAAAGACGGCGTGGTCAAAGAGATCGGCGTCTTGACGCATCCGCCGTCGCCGAAGACGAAGAAGAACAAGGGATGGGAGGGCATCGCTCACCTGCCCGCTCGCCTCGCTGTCGACGGCAAAGACCGCGTCGTCGCCGTTCACGAAGGGCTGCCGAAGTCCGTCAGCCTCTTTTCCTGGCCGGCCCTCGCGCTCGAGACGCACATCGCCTTGCCCGCCGATCTTGACGCCTTGCTCGGCGATCTCAGCGACGTCGCCGTCGATCCGAAGAGCGGTGAGCTGCTGTTGTTGAGCGACGAGAGCCGGCGTCTCGCCCGCGTGAAGTTGACGTTGGCGCCGGCGCCGACATTGACGCTGCTGTCGTCGACAGATTTGCCGGTGAAGAAGAACGAGAAGCCCGAAGGCGTCGTCGTCGACGTCGCTGGCACCATCTGGATCGTCACCGACGGCTCGGGTCGCCTCTTCGCGCTGCCCGCGACCACAAAGTAGGACCTGTCACACCGGGTGTCCCAGGCGGCGCTGTCGACGTCGACGGCGGCATAGGCTTCAGCTCCGCTGGAGGTCTCCGATGGTTCGTCCCCTCGATTCTGCGACGCCCCGTTCACTGCCGCGTGACGTGAGTTCCACAGGTTCCACGGCGCAGCCGACGACGTCGACGAAGACGCCCGAAGAGACGACGACGACGCCGACGACAACTGCGCGCCGCGGACACAGCATCGACAGCGCCGAGTCGACGACGCCGATGCGCATGGCCGCCGACAGCGCCACCGTCGCCGACGCTCGCGCTCGCGGCGCGTCCGACACCGGCGCTGCGCTGCGCGAGCACCGTCTGCGCAGCGCCAGCGGCGACGCGGTGCAAGCCGACTACGGCAAAGAAGGCGCGGCGCGCTTCGTGTCGACGAGAGCGGTGCGCGGTCCCGAGGCCGAGCGCGTGCGCATCGCTGAGACGACGTCCGTCGACATCAACCGCGGCTCGGCGACCGAGCAGGCCGAGGCGCGCCGCGCGCTGTTGGCGTCGTCGCCGCAGGTGAACGCCGCCGCCGTGCGCGCCGGCAATTCGCAGTCGATTTGCGGCGCCGCGGCGATGACCAACGCGCTGATCATGAGCGACGATCACGGCAGCAACGCGGCGGCGTTGACATCGCTGGCGCAGAAGGCCGGCGTGACGCCGAGCGACGCGCAGCAAACGGCGCTCGATCACTTTCGTGAGGGCAACCTGAGCCCCCAAGACGTCGAGCACCTGCAGCAGCTGACCTACCGCGTCGGCGTCAAAGGCGAGACCGGCAGCGAGCCGGGGCAGCGCTTGAGCATCGAGGGCCTCGACCTCGGCATTCGCGAGAGCCACTACACGCCATCGCGGGCTGAGCGCAGCGCCCTCGATCAGTTCCGTCGCGATCCGACGCGCGTGAGCGAGGCGCAGAGCGAGACGCTGCGCAACATGGCCTTCAGCGTCGGCGTCATCGACGCCCCCGACGCCGCCCTCGACGCTGCCCCACCGCACCAACTGACGTCGGGCGGCATGGGCGCGATGGCGGCTGCGCTGCGCGGCGAAGGCGCCTTCAACGGCGCCTTCGTGAGCTTTCACAACAGCCACCTGCGCGACCCGCGCGGTCACGACTTCAACCACTGGACGGTCGACGTCGCGCAGGGCGGCCAGAGCACCTCGTTCAACTCGCTGTCCACGCGCGCCGGCGGCCCGGCGCAGGTCACCGACGTGCCCGGCCGCGAGATCGCGACGTCATCGTCTGACCGCAACTTCGAGGGCTCCGTCGTCGTCGGCCCCCGCCGGCTTGTGATCGACACGCCGAACGATCCCGATCGCATGACGCACATCGAGTTCGCTCCTGGCGACGACGCGCCAGCGACGTGGCAGCGCGCCTACGGCGGCCTCGCCCGCATCACCAACGATCGTGACCCCGAGAATCCGGCGTTCTCCGTCGACGAGGCCGCATCTCGGACCGCGGGCCGCGACCGCGCCCGCTGAGGCTCAAGAACCGAACGGGGGAAAGCCGACAGAGAGCGCCGCGAGCGCCTCTTTCTGCATCAGCGCGATGCCCTCGGTGTCGGGACACTGGCGAACGTAGACGTCGTCGCTGACGACGCAGTCGACGACTTCGACGACGACGACGCCGGCTTGTTCTTTGGCGACGACGTCGAAGCGCACGCTCTGTTCGTGCTTCTGGTCGTCGTTGGCGCGAAACGGCTGCGCGGTGATCGCCGAGCTCGCCGGCACGCCGTGGTTCAAGACCACGCAGGGGCGCAGCACCACCTGTGTGGCGTCGCTGCCGTCGACGGTGCAGCCGAGGGCGATGGCGTTCGCTTTCACGGTCTCTTGCCAGCCGGGCGTGTGCACGACGGTGGCGCTCTGCGGCGGCGCGTGAGCACACGAAACGAACGCAGCGAGCGCAAAGAGGGTCGCGGGGGTCTTCATGGCATCGTCCTTCGCAGAGGTTTCACGTCGACGACGAGCACGATCGATGCCGCGGCGCGCGCGCCACAGTGAACGGGGCGCAGACAACGACGCCACACACCGGTACGCGAGCGGGATGAACGCTCGCTTCATCGACACCGACGCTGGCCTCGACGACGTCGCTGCTGCTCTCGCCGCTGCGCCGTGGGTGGCCCTCGACAGCGAGAGCAACTCGATGTTCGTTTACAAAGAGCAGGTCTGCCTGCTGCAACTGAACGCGGGTGGTGCCCTCTTCGTCGTCGACCCGCTCGCCCTCGGCGTGACGTCAAAAGCGATCACGACCACGGGGCCGTCGGCGGCGCTGCTGAAGTTGAAGCCGGGCCTCGAGCGCAACGATCGCCCGCTCTACTTGCACGGCGGCGAATACGACGTCGCTGTCGTCCGCCGCGACTTCGGCATTGTGCTCGGCGGCGTCTACGATTCGCAGCAAGCAGCGTCGTTGTTGGGACACGAGAAGACCGGCTACGGCTCGCTCGTCGAGCTCTTGTGCGGCGTGAAGCTGGGCAAAGCATTCGCTACCTACGACTGGGCCACGCGTCCCCTCGACGGCGACGCCCTCGCCTACGCCATCGACGACGTCGTCTACCTGCCGAAGATCGTCGAAAAGCTGCGCGCCGACGTCGACGCCGCGGGCATCGTCGACGAGGTCAACGTCGCCAACGCCGCGGTCGCCGCTCAGGTGTGGTCGGTCGCGTTCGATCCCGAGCGCTTCTGGCGCATGAAAGACCTCGAGCAGCTCGACGAGCTCGCGCTGAAGACCCTCAAGCGCCTCTACGTTTGGCGCGACGCCGCCGCCAAATCCGACGACGTACCCGCCGGCCGCTTCGTCAACGACGAGGTGCTGAAGTGGTTGGCGCGCCACCGACCGAGCAACATCGCGGCGCTGCGCCAGGGGCGCTTCAAGCCTTCGCTCATCGCGCGCCACGGCGACGACGTCGTCAGCGCCATCGTCGGCGCCGCCGGTGACGACGTGCCCCGTCAGCCGCCACGGCCGACGGTGCCGCGCGATGTGCTCGCGCGCGAAGACCGCTTGAAGGCGTGGCGCCGTCGCGAGGGCGAAGAGCGCAGCGTCAAAGACGGCCGGACCATCCCGCTGCAGCTGGTGTTGCCGGCGCGGGCGCTCGAGGCGCTGAAGCAGTCGGCGACGCCGAAGCTCGACGAGGTGCCGCAGCTCGGGGCGGCGCGCATCGCCCGCTATGGCGCGACGTTGCTACAGCTTTGTCAGGCACCGGTCGCAGCTTCACCATCGAGTGAGACACCACTCAAGACATGATCAACCGCCTGTTCAACGGGTCGCGAGCACCGTCAAGAGGCGGCTGACGAGCAGGTCAGCGAGGGTGCCAGCGTAAACGTCGTCGTGGAGGCCACCGTCGAACTCGTAGCAACGGGCGAGGCCGTCGTCGGCGTTGAAGAACCAGAAGCGGTCCCACGGCGACTCTTCGATGAACCATTCGATGCGCGCTTCGGCGAAGGGCGTGCGCTCGAGTTCGAGCTCAGGTTCGGCCGGGCCCGCTTCGGCGCCGAAGTAGAGGTTGTGACTGTTGCGATCGACGTCGCGGGCGTCGCGGTAGAGCCACAAGCACGACAGCTCGCGCGTGGCCACGAACCAGGGCCACACCGCGCCCTCGGACGAATCGGGCGGCTCGTTGGCCATGGCGTTGAGGCCGAGCGTGAGCTTGCCGCCGCCGGTCAGCAGCAGGTCGCCCTCGTCATCGACGGCGTCGACCCGCGCGATCAGCTCATCGAAGCGAGACGCGGCGGCGAGACAGCGCAAGAGCGTGCGCGCGGCGTCTTTGGCTGCGTCGGCGTCGTTGCCGGCGGCGATGGCGTCGTCGACGCGCTTCTGCAGCGCCGCCTGCTTCTGCGCCTTTGCCTCTGCTTGCTGCAGCTTCTCTTGCTGCTTCTTCGACGGCTCCCATCCTTCGGAGCGCCTGGCCGCCACCATCTCGCCAAACGCGGCCATGGCTTCGGCGTCGTCGAAGTAGCCCTTCGTCGTCGACGCCTCGCCCTCACTCACAAAGATCTGTCGCCCGATTTGGTCGATCTCAAGCACCACTGAATCGCGTTGCAGCTCGATCTTCATCAGCCGGCTTTGCGCTGTTGCTCGAGCGAGGCCAGCAGCGCGCGCCGCAGCTCTTGCACCGAAGCGCGGGCTTTTGCGTCAGCGGCAAAGTAGCGCTCGACGAGATCGAGAGCCTCGCGCACCTTCTGCGCGTCGCCGAGAGGAG
The DNA here is from genome assembly GCA_031384945.1 of Deltaproteobacteria bacterium. Lineage (GTDB taxonomy): Bacteria > Myxococcota > UBA727 > UBA727 > VGSZ01 > VGSZ01. The sequence continues at coordinate 5,398 of JANNAY010001449.1, read as the reverse complement.
GGCTCTGCGCCTGCTTCTCTTTGTTGCGGCGCTCGACCTCTTCGAGCGCCTCGCGAAAGGTGCGTTCAGCCGGCGTCTCGTCGTCGCGGGCCTGGCGCCAGCGCTCGCCCGAGCTCGAAGAAGAAGAAGACGTCGTCTTCGGCGGCGTCGTCGACGGATTCGGCGGCGTCGTCGTCGAAGGCCGCGGCGGGGTCGTCGAGGAAGTTGGAGGAGGCGTCGTCGGCGGTGCCGTCTGCGCGTCTTTCTCTTTGGCGACCAGCTCTTCAATGCGATCGAGCGCGGCATTCAACGGGCCCAACACGCGAGCGCCCTCGCCGGTGGCCGTTGCGTCGTCTTTGTAGGTGTAGGCGAGGCACGAGCGCGCGTAGCGCATCGCCTTTTTCGTGATGGGCGCGACGAGCTTGAGGCCCTCGGGCAAGTGGCCGTTCACCTCGACGATGAGCTGCTCGATCCCGGGCTTGTGCTTCGACACGGCTCGATTCTGGACGGTGATCGTCGTCGCCACAAGGGGTGGCCCGCCCCGCGCCGCGGCGCTCGCAGCGTTGGCGCGGAAGCTCGATCAGGCTCGAAGACTTTCGCGCCCGCCACCTCAAGGTGTGATCAATGCGCCGACGTCGACGTCGACGCCGGCTTCGTCGGCGTCAGCGGCCACGGCTTCGCGCGCAGGCCGGCGTGCCAGTTGTCGTGGCGTCCATCCCAGTGGCCGACCTCGATGTCGGCGGCGTCGAATTCTTCAAAGGTGTTGAAGTTGACGCTGACGAACTTGCCGCCGAGCTCGGGTAGGTCGCCGTCGCCGTGCGTGTGGATGCCGCAGACCTTGCAGAAGTAGCGAGCGCCGATGCGGTTGGCGTACGTCGTCAGCGACTCCTTTCCTTGCAACAGCTGAAACGCTGCGGGCTTCACGCTGGCGCCCACCTGGTTCACGCGGCGGCAGATGGTGCAGTTGCACTGTGTGCCCTTGCTCGCGTCGATCTCGACAGAGAAACGGACGGCGCCGCAGTGGCAGCGGCCGGTGTGCATTTTCAAGGCGGGGGTCTGGTTCGTCATTGTGCGTTCCTCCTGCGGCCGTGTGCCAGCCACGAAGAGCACTGTGACGAAGCATGCTGTCAGCCTTCTGTCAGGTTTTGTCGAGGTCCAGTTCAGCACGGCACGAAGCGGCCCGCCGCAGCAACAGCCCGCGCTCGCGGGCATTTTGCGTGAGCGCAGCGGCCTGCTCGAACGCCACTTGCGCCTCGCCAGTGCGGCCGAGGGTGAACAAGAGATCGCCGCGCACGCTGGGCAGCAGGTGGTAGCAGTCGAGGTCAGCGGCGACAGCGTCGACGATGGCGAGGCCGGCGGCGGCGCCGAACGCGCGGCCGACGGCGACGGCGCGGTTGAGCTCGACGATGGGTGACGGCAGGCGCTCGGCCAGCTCGCCGTAGAGCGTGGCGATGCCCACCCAGTCGGTGTCAGCGGCCCGCTGCGCCCGCCCATGACAGGCGGCGATCGCGGCCTGCAACAGGTAGGGGCCGCGCGGGTCGCCATCGACGACGAGCGACTCCGCGACGACGAGGGCGTTCAGGCCGCGGCGGATGAGCAGGCGATCCCAGCGGTTGCGGTCTTGCTCGAGCAGCAACACGGGCGCGCCGGTCTTGTCGACGCGCGCGTTCAAGCGCGACGCCTGAATCTCGAGCAGCGCCACCAGCCCCTGCACTTCGCTCTCGTGAGGACACAGCCCGGCCAGCACGCGCGCCAGCCGCAGCGCATCGGTGCAGAGGTCAGGACGCACCCAATCGTCGCCAGCGCTGGCCGAGTAGCCCTCGTTGAAGATCAAATAGAGAACCTCGAGCACCGACGACAAACGCGCCGCGCGCTCAGCCTTCTGCGGAACGGCGAATGCGACGTTGGCCTCGCGCAGCGTCGCCTTTGCCCGCACCAGCCGCTGCGCCATCGTCGTCGGCGAGACGACAAACGCGCGCGCGATCTCGTCGGTGGTGAGGCCGCCCACCAGCCGCAACGTCAACGCCGCGCGCACATCGGGCGCGAGCACCGGATGGCAGGCCGTGAAGATCAAGCGCAACAGGTCGTCGCCCACGTCGTCGTCGACGCGGTCGACGGCGGCGTCTTCTGCGCCGGCTGCTTCGTCGGCTTCGTGCGCGATCTGTTGGTGTTTTTTGTCGCGCATGGTTCGAAAGCGCAGCTGATCAAAGGCGCGGTTCTTGGCCGTCGCCATCAGCCACGCCCCTGGCTTGTCGGGGATGCCCGTCACCGGCCACTTCTCGAGCGCGGTGACGAGAGCCGCGCTGGCCAATTCTTCGGCGGCGCCGACGTCGCGCGTGATGCGCGCGAGCCCGGCGATCAGGCGGGCAGATTCGATGCGCCAGACGGCGTAGATGGCGCGGTTGACGCTGTCGTTCACGACAGCAGTCTGCCGCGCCCACGACGTCAACGCATCACGTGTTGTTCTTCGCGATGCTCGCCTTCACCGAGTCGATCTTCTGCTGATCGTGCTTGGCGGTTTCTTCGGCCGAGAAGTCGCTCATCTCGAACACCGGCCGCAGCTCGACCATCTCGCCGACCGGAAACGGTGCGCGCGCGAGCCATGCCTTCGCTTCGTCCATCGATTTCACCTGCAACATCCAGTAGCCGCCGACGACCTCTTTGCTCTCGGTGAAGGGTCCGTCGACGACGGTGGTGGTGCCGTTCTTGCCGAAGCGCACGCGGGCACCTTTGTCAGCCGGATGCAGGCCGTTGCCATCGAGCAAGATGCCCGCTTTTCCCATCTCGTCGTTGAAGGTCATCATCTTGTCGATGCTGGCCGCGTCGGGGACCGAGCCTGCGACGTGGGCCTGCGGATAGACGAACACCATGACGCGCATGAGCAGCTCCGATGAGGTGGCCGCTCGGTGCGAGCGGCGTCTCTGACCTCTACAGGCACGACGAGCGAGCCCGCCCGCGATCGACAGGCCGCGCAACGAATTCGCGGGCCCGCAGATCACCCTGCACGCCAATGCAGTTCTCCGTCGTAGGCGCAGGTGGGCGGATCGGCCTGCAACACCGCACACGCGATGGATCGAAGCGCGGGCCGGGTCCGGTTAGCGTCGCCGCATGCGCGCCTCCTCCGCCTTCTCCTTCTGCGCCTTGTGCTTCTTCGTCGACGCCGGCGTCGCCCACGCCGACAGCGGCGACCTCGCCCGCTTCGTCGTCGGCGGCGTGATCGATCAGTGTCCGAACCCCGACGGACGCGGCGTCGCCCTGCCCCGCTACACCGTCGACGAGAAGACCGAGAAGCTGGTCAACAGCACCGCGCCGATGCCGGTGTGCCCTGCGTACACGCGGCCCTGGTACTTCGGCAGCTACGTCGTCGACGCCGCGTGGATGTCGCAGCACAACGACAAAGCCGCGACCTACAACCGCTGGGACCTGCCCGCTGGCGACGTCGAAAAGGCGTTCACCAAGGCCTTTGGTGTGCCGCTCTACAAGAAGAAGCGAATCTGGGAGAAGCCCGAGTCTTCGCTCAACATCGATTCTTACAACCCTGCTGCTGTCGACGCCATCATGAAGGTGCTCTATGTCGCGCCATCTGATGGCAAGCTGGGCGCGAGCGCCCAGCTGCTCTACGACGTCGGCTTCAAAGACATGGTGCGTGAAACGGCCAGCGAGGTCGGTCGTTACACGCAAACCAAAGGGTGGCTGGCGGCCAAGACCGAGCGTGCGAAGAAGATGCTCGCCACGCCCAATTCATACCTGCGTGGTTCGTACGACGCCTGGGCCAATGAGTTGCCTGCAGCGAAGCCCGCCGACGGCGAAGAGGCCTACGGCGACGGCGGCCTCGTCGGCACGCTCATCAGACGCAGCCTCGACGGCACGCTGCCGCCGATGCTCACGGCGTTCGGCAGGGCGCTGAAGGATTACGACCCCGAGACGTACGCGGTGTGGAGCAAGAACGGCTACGCGGTCAACGACGGCAAGGTGTCGGTCGACCTCGACCTCGATGCGCCGCCCGGCATCAACTGGATCGGCGTCGACGTTGACGACGGCAAGCAGAACGGCGGCATCCCCGGCTCGCTTCGGCTTTCGCCGGGCAAGCACAAACTCACGCTCAAGCTGCAAGACGCGGCGGGCGTTGCCGACGTCGTGCAGACCCTCGAGGTGCCACCGGCGAAGCCCGTGGTCATCAAGGTGCGCGACGGCAAGGCCCGCGTCGTCGTCGAGGTCGAGGGCGACGTCGACGGCACCTACAAGGTCGGCGGCGTCGACCAATACGTCCCCGGCGTCGTCGAGGTCGCCCCCGGCGCTGCCGTCGCCTTCGAGCCTGAGGGCACGATGGGCGACTGCCAGATGTTGCCGCCGCAGAAGCTGACGCTGGCCGCCGACGAGGTGAAGAAGCTCAAGGTCAAGCCGACAAAGGCTGTGGCGACGTTGCATGTCGACGCCGCCAAGTCCGGCTTCGTCATCGTCGATGGCAAAGACGTCGGCAAGACCGGCGCCGACATCGTCGTCTCGGCCTGCGCCAGGCAGCTGCAGGTGCTCGTCGACGGCAAGAAGATTCACGAGCAGGCGCTGGCGCTGGCGCCGGCGTCGAAGACGACGTTGATGGCAGGGGCGCCGCCGCCAAAGCCGGCGACGCCATCGCCGGTGACGCCGTCGCCGTTCACGGCGGTGGCGCCGCCGACGCTGCCGGCGACGTTGTCGGCGATCAAGCTGCCCAACAGCGATGGTCCCATCGACTACAGCGTCACCGCTGACGTCTACGCGGCGCGCGGCAACACCGTGAAGGTCGAGTGTCCTGCGCAGATCAAGCTGGGCAAGGTCTACGGGTCCGGTCCCTACGCCGTCACGTCGTCGATCTGCTTTGCGGCGGTGCACGCGGGTCTCTTGCAACGCGGCCAGGCCGGCGCGCTCGCGTTCACGATTGGCCCGGTCGCCGACGTCAAAGGCTCGCGCGAGAACGGCGTCACCTCTCTCGATCTGGCAGGGCAGAAGACCTTCGCGTTCGTGCCCTGATCGCGATGGCGACGAAGAAGAAGCCAGCGAAGGATCCGGTGGCGCTGGCCGATGTGCTGCAGGCGCTGCGCGACCGGGGTTCGTCTGACGTCGTCGAGGCGCTGGCGACAACGTTGGCGGCGTCGACGTCAAAGGCGGCGCAGACGACGGCGAAAGCGACGTTGAAGGCCCTCCGCTGACTTCGGAGAAAATTGCGAAACGTCTTCTTCTCCTCCCCCTCCTCCCCGTAGCGGCGACGATGCCGCACCAAACGCGACAATGATTGAGCCGCGCCCACGGGCCCATGGGCTCACGATTGGTCACATCGCGAGGAACGCGGAACCACGTCGTCGCCTTGCGTTGCCCGCGCCGCAGAGCCCCCAGTACCCCCGCTGCGCGGGGGCAAACCCAAATTCCACGGTGCCCACCCCCT
>JANNAY010001446.1:0-9134 GCA_031384945.1 Deltaproteobacteria bacterium | reverse complement strand
GTCGGCAGCGGCGAGAACGACGTCGGCGCTGTCGCCGTGCTGCGGCCACGAGGCGAGGCCCACCGAGACGGTCACGCGCCCCAACGAGCTGCCGTCGTGGACAAAAGCGGCGCTGCGCACGGCCTCGCGCACCTTTTCGGCGGCCGTCAGCGCGTGCGGCAGCTCGGTGTCGAGCAGCAACACGACGAATTCTTCGCCGCCGACGCGGGCGACGACATCTGAGGCGCGCAGGGCCGCCGGCATCAAGCGGGCGAGGCCGCGCAGGACGTCGTCGCCAGCGGCGTGGCCGAAGCTGTCGTTGAGCTTCTTGAAGTGGTCGACGTCGATCATCATCAGCGAGAACGGGCGCCGCCCGCGCTTCTGCCGCGTCACCTCGTGCACCAGCGCCTGCTCGAGGGCGCGGCGGTTGAACAAGCCCGTCAACGGATCGGTCAGCGCCAGCTGCTGCAGCTGCTCGTTCATCGTCGACAGCGACGCGTTCGCCGCCGCCAGCGCCGCGGTGCGCACAGCGACCTCGGCCTCGAGCGTCTCGCGTTGCCGGGCGAGGCGGGCGCCGGCGTCGACGAGGGCGTCTCTGACTTGCTGCAGCTCGCGCCCGCCCTTGATCCCGGCGTTGCGTGGCGGACCGCGGCCCAGCGACTCGGCCATGGCGGCGAGCTGGCGCAGCGGGCGCAGCACCTCGGACGAGAGCGCCAAAAGCAGCACCAACAGACCCACCAGCGAGATGACCACGTGGGTGGCGGCCTGCCGGCGGTTGCGCTCGACCAGGCGCTCGTTGACGCCGCGTTCGTCGACGACGCCGACGACGACGTAGCGCTTGCCCGCGACGAAGATCGGGTGAGCGATGCGCCGCGGCCACACCGGCGCCGGCGGATCGACCAGCACATCGTCGTCGCCGCCCATCAGTCCCCGCAGAAAGCGGTCGAGGCGGGGTGAGTCGGCGTGGGCGACATCGACGCCGTCTTTGTCGAGGACGTAGACGGCGTCGAGGCCAAAGGCGTCTTTGTCGCGTTCGACAGGGGCTATCAGGGCCGAGGCGCGTTCGATGTCGGCGGCAACGGCAGCAGCGACGGCGCCAACGATCTGTTCGGATCGCTCGCTGTGGGCGCGTCGCTCTTCCCAGTCTTCGAGGCGCAACGACAGCAGCAGCGACGCCAGCACGGTGAGACCGAGCACCAGCGTCGTCACCGCGATCAGCCGGCCACGCACTCCCATCACGCGACGAGGCTCCGAACGCGGCCCGCGCGAACAGAGGCGGCCTGAGACGCAGGCTTTGCGGAGACGAACCTTTGGAGTGTCGCCTGGCGGGTCATGACGGCCGGGTACCCAAAAGCCGCCCCGAGCAAAACGCCGGATGCGCGACGACCCGTTGTCAGCCTGGCAACGCGCAGCGCCGGGAATCGTCACCCACGCGCAAGAGGTTGCGGGCCAATGCTGCACACGCCACACGCTCTCATGGCCCGCATCCTCGTCGTCGACGACGAAGCCGCACACCGCGACTCGCTTCGCCGCATCTTTGAGCGCGCCGGCCACGACGTCGCCCTGGCCAAAGACGGCGCCGAAGCCACCGCCTTTCTCGAAGCCCACTCCGTCGACGTCGTCCTCACCGACCTCGTCATGCCCGGCAGCGACGGTTTCTCGGTGCTCGAGGCCGCGCAGAAGCGCAGCGCCCTCGGCGGCGGACGCGCCGACGTCGTCTTGATGACCGCCTACGGCAACGTCGAGAACGCCGTGCAGGCCATGCGCGCTGGCGCCGCCGACTTTCTCACCAAGCCCACACGGCGCGGCGAGCTGCTGGCCTGCCTCGATCGGGTGCTCGAGCGGCGACGGCTGCTCGGCGAGAACCGCGCGCTCAAGGCCGAGCTCTCGAGCGCCAGCGAACAAGAGCGCAGCGAGCAGCAGCAGCCGTCGCCGGTCCGCGGCCTCGATCGCATCGTCGGTTCGTCGACGGCGCTCTCGGCGTTGAAGGCGACGCTGACGCAGGTGGCGAAGACGCAGGCGCCGGTGTTGTTGGTCGGCGAGCCCGGCACCGGCAAAGAGCTGTTCGCCCGCGCCCTGCACGAGCTCTCACCGCGCGAGAAGGGCGTCTTCGTCGTCGTCCACTGCGCCGGCATCGCCGACGCCGACCTCGCCGCCCGCTTCGAGCGCGCCCGCGGCGGCACGCTGTTTCTCGACGAGGTCGCCGAGCTCACGCCCAGCGGACAGCAGCTCTTGCTGCGCGCGCTGCAAGAGAAGACCGTCGAAAAAGACAAAGAAGCCGTCGCCGTCGCCGTCGACGTCCGCCTCGTCGCCGGATCCGCCGTCGAACCCGCCGAACGCGTCAAAGAAGGCCGCTTTCGCGAAGATCTCTCGTGGTCGCTCGATGTGGTCGGGCTGCGCCTGCCGCCGCTGCGCGCCCGCGAAGGCGACGTCGCCGTGCTCGCCGCCAGCTTCCTCGCCGTCCACGCCGCCCGCCACGGCCGCGCCATCGACGGCTTCGAACCCCGCGCCCTCGCCGCGCTGACGCGGTGGACGTACCCGGGCAACGTCAGAGAGCTCTCCCACGCCGTTGAACGCGCCGTCGTCTTGTGCCCCGACGGCTCGCCGCTGCGCTTCGACGATCTGCCCCCCGCGCTGCGCGCCGCCGCCGACGACGACAGCGCCTCGGTGCTCACCTTTCGCATCGGCCAGATGTCGCTGCCGCAGATCGAGCGGGCCGCCATCGACGCCACCATGGTCTTCTGCGCTGGCGACAAAGTGCAGGCCGCCAAGCTGCTCGGGCTGTCGCTGCGCACCCTCTACCGCCGCCTCGGCGAGAAGCCCGGCGCCTTCACCGCCGACGACGCCGACGACTGAGATGCCGCGGTGCTTGTCGACGACGACAAGGGCAGCTAAGCGCCCGTCATGAAGCTGGTCGAGATTCTCGAGCCTGGTCGCATCGTGCATCGATTGACGACCAACACGCGCGACGAGGTGCTGCGCGAGCTCGTTCACAACGGCTTCGTGCAGCGCCAGAACAACACCGAGCTCGGCGTCGCCGACGAAGACCGCATCGTCAGCGTGCTGCTCGAGCGCGAGCGCACGCAGTCGACGGGCATCAAAGATGGCCTCGCCATCCCGCACGGCAAGCTCGAGCGCCTCGACACAATCCTCGCCGCCTTCGGCGTCCACGAAGCAGGCGTCGAATTCGGCGCCGACGACGGCAAGAAGAGCCAGATCTTCATCGCGTTGCTGGCCCCCGAGAGCGGCGCAGGCCTGCACTTGAAGGCGCTGGCCCGCATCACCCGCATCTTCTCTGATCCGACGGTGCACCAGCGTCTGCTCGAGGCGCCGTCGGCGAACGCCATCTACGGCATCCTCGCCAGCGAAGACGCGCGGTACGGCTGAGATGAAGTCCGTCAAAGTCGCCGAGATCTTCGAGAGCGCGGCGTCAGAGCTGCAGCTCGAGGTGCTGGCGGGCCGCAAAGGCATGACGCGATCGGTGAACACCGCGCGCATCCAGAAGCCCGGCCTGGCGCTCACCGGCTACGTCGACTTTCTGCAGAACAACCGCGTGCAGATCCTCGGCTCGACCGAGCTGACCTACCTCGACCGTCTCGACCCCGAGCAGCGGCAAAAGTCATGCGACGGCTTCACCGCCGTCGAGATGACGATGATCGTCTGCACCAAGGGCATGGCCGTCGCCAACGAGCTGATCGAGGCCTGCGAGCGCACCGGCACGCCGCTGCTGTCGACGCCGCAGACCACCGACGTTTTCATCGCCCGCATCGAAGGCTGGCTCGAAGACCGGCTCGCGCCGCAGACGACGATGCACGGCGTGCTCGTCGAGGTGTACGGACTCGGCGTGCAGCTGCTCGGCAAGAGCGGCATCGGCAAGAGCGAGCTCGCCCTCGATCTGGTGCAGCGCGGACACCCGCTGATCGCCGATGACGTCGTCACCATTCGCCGGCGCGGCGCCGAGACGCTCTACGGGCAGGGCAGCGGGCTCACGAAGCATCTGCTCGAGATCCGCGGCCTCGGCATCATCAACGTCAAAGATCTCTTCGGCGTCAGCGCCGTCAGAGAGAAGAAGCGCATCGACCTCATCGCCGAGCTCGTCGAGTGGAAGCACGACGAAGAGTACGACCGCCTCGGGCTCGACGAGCGCTTCTTCACCATCCTCGACGTCGAGGTCCCGCTGATCACCGTCCCGGTGCGGCCGGGCCGCAACATGGGCGTCATCATCGAGGCTGCCGCGCGCAACGCGCTGTTGAAGAGCATGGGACGACACTCCGCCCTCGAGCTGCAAGAGCGCCTCGCCCGCGAGCTCGCCCGCGGCCACGTGAAGAGCGACGTCGAGTAAAAAGAAGAGCGCCCGACCAGCGGGCGCCCTGCGAAACAGTTCGAAAAAGATCGCGAGAGCTCAGGTCACTCGACGTGGAAGTTGAAGACCTGGTGCAGATCGCCGTCGACCCACAAGCGCAGCTGGTAGTCACCCTTGGGATCGCCTTCGGTGATCGACCATGCGTGTTCGATGACGCCGTCCCACGGGACATCGATGCCGGCGGTGACGGCGACCTTGCCGTCGTCGCGGATGTCGACGAAGTGGGCGCCCGACCACGTCAGGGGGGCCTCGGGCAAGATCAGCTCTTCGCGCCAGGCGAGGGGTTGGCCATCAGGAACGGCGACGCGCCAAGAGAAGGTCTCGCCGACGACCAGGGGCACCTCGGTGGTCGGGACGAAGCCATCGCAGTCGTCGTAGACGCCAAATTGGGTGGCGGCGACGCGGGCGCTGGGGTGCTCGACGAGAAAGAACCGCTCGTCTTGCAACAAAGAGGCGACGGCGACGGCGACGCCGAAGCCGAGCAGAGAGCGAAGAAACAGGTCGCTGGCGAGTCGGATGTGCATGCGGTCGACCTCGGGCTTTCACCGAGCATAGCGATCGCGTCTCACGGGGCGCTTTGGTTGTCTCAGTGATGCAGATCAGAGAGACGAGACGGCTACTTGCCGCAGGTCGACGTCTCGTCGAGCGGTTGCCAACGCCGCCGCACCACCCGCTGGATGGGCTGCGGCGGCACCGACGCACCGTCGCACTCGGCGCTGGTCGACGTGATCTCGAGCTCGCGGCCGACGAGGGCGACGCAGTCATCGACGCCGACGTCGGCTTCGCGGCCAGCTTCGACGGCCAACGAGATCTGCAGCGTGGCCTGCAGAACGCAGCCGGTGCTGGCATCGGTCTGGGTCGTCTCGTCGACGAAGAGGAAGCCGCCGAGGCTGTCGCTGGTGCCGAGCAGGGCGGTCTCGACCCCGCCCCGGTCGACGCCGTAGAGCCAGAAGACGTCGTCTTCGGCTTCGACGAGGTCGTTTCTGGCTTCGACGACTGCTTCGTCTTTGGAGCAGCCTTCGGGAGCGTCGCCGACGGCCTTGCAGCTCTCGAGCTGCACGATCTGCGACGTAAACGTGGCGACCAGCGGCTCTTCGGCGCAGCCGCCGGCGACGAAGCCGACGCCGACGCCGACGCAGAAGAAGGAGGCGCGGCTCATGGGCCCACCGCGACGCCGTCGCCGGTGACGGAGGCGCCGGCGAGGTCGTTTTCGGTGCGTTCGCCGACGGGCGTGTCGCCGCACGCCGCCGGTCCGGCGAGGACCGTCGACGTCGACAGCGTGCCGTTGAGGTCGAGGCGATCGGCTTTGAAGCGAAGCTCTTCGGTCTTGGTCGACGTGCACGGCCCGTTGCCGCTGGTGACAATCAGCGAGCGGCTGCTGCTGTGGGCGACGTCGTAGGGGTCGTCGTCTTCGCCGATGGCGTCGAGCACCCAGACCTCTTCGTCGACGTAAAGCCGCGACGGCCGGCCCTTCTCGCTCGGAAATTCGATGGTCCACACCGTCGTCACCGGCGGATCGAATTGGTCTTCTTCGACGCAGAATTCGCCGTTGACGCGGATGGCGCACTCTTCGGTGCGCGAGGTGGTGACCTCGTAAAACGACGTGCGCGGCGGGGCGCAACCGACGGCCCCGACCCCGAGCAAGACGGCAGAAGCGACGACGACGAGCTTCACGGCGTCTCCTGGTGGGTGGGGGCGTGGCGGGGGTCTTCGACGACGAAGCCGTCGACGGCGAAGACGACCTCGTTGACGGTGGGGGTGCCGCAGGCTTCGTCGTTGCCGTTGACGTCGGAGAGGACGCCGACGAAGTGTTTGGCGTCGTCGTTGTCGAAGTGACCCATCGCGATGAGCTCGCCGAAACGGGTGCAGTCGAGGTTGTTCGGATCGGTCGACGAGAAGCGGCGGCGGGTAAAGGCGCATTGGCCGCCTTCGCCGGCGCAGCCGTCGGCGCTGAGCACTTTGCCGTCGTTGTTGAACAACAAGCCGGGCAGCGTGGCGCCTTCGTGGGTGGTGAGCGTGACGCTGTTGTCGTCTTCGCCGTGCTCGAGGATCCACCGGCCTTTGATCGACTGGGCGGCGAGCACCGCCTCGTCTTCGCAGTCGCGGCTGGCTGTGCCCGTGAGCGTGCATTCAGACGTCGGCACGAGCGTGACGTCGATGCCGACCAGGGCAGAGGCGTCGCCGCACCCGCCAATCATCGTGGCGATGACGGGGACGACGACGACGAAGAGGGCGACGACGACGCTGCGCATTCGCGGCGGACTCTACCCGGAACCCGTGCCCCGGCAACCCGCGGAATGCGGCCAGAATCAGCTCGGAATCAGCGCTGCATCGCTTCTTCGGTGAAGTCGCCGTCGGTGAGCTTCGCGTTGGGGTCGACCTTCTCGAGGACGAGCTCGGTCTTGGCGCCCGACTCAGACTTCATCTCGACCTCGACGGGGATCTGCTCGTTGTTGACCTTCTGCAGCTTCTTCACGCGCAGGGTCTTGAGCGGCTGCTTGTTGGTGTCGAAGAACTCGATCTTCAGCGGCACCAGCAGCGTCTTGTGTACGTGGGCGATGAGCTTGCCGTAGGGCGCGCCCTCGATCTTCGGCACGACCTCGATGACGTAGACGGCCTGGCCACCGACGTCGCCGTCGGCCAGCTTGGTGATGGCCACTTTGTCTTTCTCGGACATCGGCAGCGGCATCAGGTCGGCGAAGGTGAAGTCGGAGCCGAAGAACGACGACGACGCGTTGCCCGCGGCGATGCGGCGCACGACCTTGGCCTTGGGCACGTAGACATATTGGTCGGGCAGCGCGTCTTTCTTCTCGACGACGAGAAACGACGTGCCGTTGACGTCGGCGGGCGTGGTGAACTTGACCAGCGAGCGCAGCAGCCCATCGCTGCCGCGAAACGCCTTGATCTCGAGCGAGCGCGGCTTGGCCTCGCCCTTCGCCGTCACGATCGTCATCTGGATCGACGCCGTGCCTTGTTTGAAGCCGACGGCGCCCTTCGACAGCGCCTTTTGCACGATCTCTTCGGCGCTGGGCTCGACGACGGCAGCGGCCGGCACGGCGTGCGCGGTCACCGCGATTCCCATGACGGCAGCGGCGACGGCGAAGACGAGGGGACGCATCATGGGTCTCTCCAACACGGCGAAAGAGGAATCGAACCTTCGTCGCCTCTGACGTCGCCCGTCAACGACGATTCAAGGATTTCCCCACACACGCCCACCACACGTCTTGTGCCTTCGCAGGCGGCCGTGGTTTCGCGTCGCTTCGCTCGCGGCGCGACACTCCAACGGTTCCTCACGTCGTTGGTCTGCTGACGCAGCCCTCGCCGTGCGTCACCGTCGGAGCCTGCACCGCGCTGCGCGACGCTTTCGCAGGGCGTGCCCTGAGACACGCATACATGTCGCATCGGTCAAAGCTGCGAGCGCGGGAGGAGGTGGTGCACCCTTACCGTCTTCGTCGGGACTGAGCCGAGGTGATGGATGGGTGTTGTCGTTGGTTCCTTGCTCGCTGTCATCGCTGCTGCTGCTCCGGTGGCGTCGACGACACGGCCCGCGGGTGAGTTTCACGCCCCCCTTCAGCGCGTGCCCGGCGTCGGACTGATCAAGCTGGTGCCGACGACCAAGGCCGCCGCCGCTGGCTTCGACGCCGACGTCATCAAGGGCATCGCCGGCCGCAGCGGCGTCGACGTCAAAGTCGTTCGCGCCTCGGTCTACGGCTGGCTCATCGTCGAGGTGAAACAGCGCGGCAGCGCCGCCGTGCCCGACGAAGACGTCACCCTCGCGCTGCTCGATCGGCTGGCTGGCGACGCCGCCGTGCAGGCGGTCAGCGAAGACAAGTGGCTGCGCGCGTTCGTCAACGATCCGAACGATGAGCTGCACAGCTTTCAGTGGCCGCTCGACGTGCTGCACATGAACGCCGCCTGGGACGTCACGCAGGGCGCGTCGTCGCAACGCATCGGCGTCATCGACACCGGCATCGTGCGCAACCACGAAGACTTCAGCGGCAAGATCGCTGGCGGCTTCGACTTCATTTCGGGCGCGCAGTCGGCGCAAGACGGCGGTGGACGCGACGCCGACTTTCAAGACGCCGGCGACGGCGGCGGCGGGCAGGGCAGCTTTCACGGCTCGCACGTCGCCGGCACCATCGCCGCCAACACCGACAATGGCGTCGGCGTCAGCGGACTCAACAGAAACGCGCAGCTCGTGATCGTGCGGGCCCTCGGGCTCGGCGGCGGCGACCTCGTCGACATCATGGAAGGCGCGGCCTGGCTCGCGGGTGCGTCGATCCAGAACGTGCCTGCCGTGGGGGCCAACCGCGTCAGCGTGATGAACCTTTCGCTCGGCAGCGACACGCTGTGCTCGCAGTTTGAGCAAGACGTCATCGACGAGATCGACGCCGCGGGCGTGGTCTTCGTCGCCGCCGCCGGCAACAGCGGCCACGCCAACGACGCTGTCAGCAACAACCGCAGCAACGTCGGCAGCCCCGCCAACTGCAACGGCGTCGTCGCTGTTGGCGCCCACGGCCAAGACCTGACGCTCGCTGGCTACTCGTCGTTTGGCGCCGAGGTCGACATCGTCGCGCCGGGCGGCGACCAATCGCGCTTCGGCAACGAGGGCGGCGTGCTGTCGACGATCGGTCCTGACACAAATGCCTACGCGTTCTTCGAGGGCACCTCGATGGCCGCGCCGCACGTCGCGGGCGTCATCTCGCTGATGCAGGCCATCGACCCGACGATGGGACGCGTGAAGGCCGAGCAGCTGCTCGTGCAGACCGCCCAGGGCTGCAACAGCTGCCAG
>JANNAY010001443.1:0-2609 GCA_031384945.1 Deltaproteobacteria bacterium | reverse complement strand
CGGGGGTGGGGACGCGGATCGAGGTGCCGTCGAACTTGCCCTTGAGCTCGGGCAAGATCAGCGCGAGGGCCTGGGCGGCGCCCGTCGACGTCGGGATCATGTTGAGCGCGGCGGCGCGGGCGCGGCGCAGGTCTTTGTGCGGCAGGTCGAGGATGCGCTGGTCGTTGGTGTAGCTGTGGATGGTCGTGACGTAGGCGTTCTCGATGCCGAAGTTGTCGAGCAAGACCTTCGCGACGGGCGCGAGACAGTTGGTCGTGCAGGATGCCGTCGACACAGTGACCATGTCTTTCTTGAAGGCGTCGTGGTTCACACCATAGCAAATGGTGGCGTCAGGCGCGCCGCCCTTCCACGGGGCCGTGAGCATGACCTTCTTGGCGCCGGCAGCGACGTGCTTCTTCAGGTCGTCGTTCGAGGTGAACACGCCCGAGGACTCGATGACGACGTCGACCTCATGCGTCTTCCACGGCAGCTTGGTCGGGTCTTTCTCGGCGTAGATCTTGATGGCCTTGCCGTTGACGACGATGGAGTCGCCTTCGGCCTTGACGTCGCCGTCGAAGCGGCGGTGCACCGAGTCGTACTTGAGCAGGTGGGCGAGGGTCTTCGCGTCGGTGAGGTCGTTGATCGCGACGATCTCGACGTCGGAGAGGCCCTTCTTCATGCGCTCGTTCATGATGCGGAAGAAGACGCGACCGATGCGGCCGAACCCGTTGATGGCAATGCGCTTGGCCATTGTGTGCTCCTCAAGATCGCTGCGCGATCGGGTGAAACGACGTCGACGTTGACGACGTCTGACCCTCGCTTCCGTCCGGACCTCTGTCAACGCGGGCAAAGGCGTATCCTGCTCGTGATGCGCTCCTCTCTCGGTGCCTGGCCCGCCACGACGGTCCTTCGTTCCCTCTTGGGTTGGGTCTTGTGCACCTCGTGCCCGGCGGCTCCGGGCGGTGGCGTCTGCAACGACGACGATGACTGCGTCGACGCCGTCTGCCTCGAAGGACAATGCGTTCCTCTGGTTGGCGACGAAGGCGAAGGCGAAGGCGAAGGCGACGTCGGCGAAGGCGAAGGCGAAGGCGAAGGCGACGTCGGCGAAGGCGAAGGCGAAGGCGAAGGCGAAGGCGACGTCTGCGCCGGCAACCGCGCACCCTCGGTGGTGTTCACCCAAGCGCTGCCGTCAACAAGAGCCGCCGGCATCCCGGTGCCGTGGGGCGTCGTCGTCAGCGACCCCGACGGCGACATCGTCGACGTCTCTTTCGTCGAAGGTGCCGGCACCGCCGTCGTCAACGTCGAAGGCGCAGGCGAAGTCAGCGGCGAAGTCGTCGGACTCGGCAGCGGCGGCTTCGTCGGCAACTTCGCCGTCACCGTCGACGACGGCTGCGACGCCGTCACCGTCGTCTCACCTGGCATCTCGTACACGCCGCCGACGGACTGCTCGGTGCTCGAGAACGGCGCGCCGGGGCGCAACGCGACGGGCACTTACACCCTGCAGCGTGGGAACGGACCGCGCACCGACGTGCTCTGCCTCTTTCCCGACACCGATCCAGCGCTGACGGGCTTCGCCCTCGCCTACAAATTCGACGACAACGTCGACGACGGCGTGCTCGCCTACGACGACCCGCGGTGGACGAACGCCGAGGTGCTCAACGCCGGCAGCCTCGACCTCTCGCGCGCCAACGCCAAGCTCGCCGCGGCCAACCTCGGCGGCTCCGACGTCGCCCTCGGCGTCATCGGCCCCGTCAACGACCGCTGGCTGACGCGCACGATCCTCGACGGGCAGCGCACGCTGCGCGACGCCCTCGCCGACATCGCGTTTCTGCCCCTCACCACCGCCGATTGGAGCTTCTTGCTGGGCCGTCCGCTCAACTGCGCCGCCGGCACCAGCAGCGCCGTCGCCGAACCCGATGCGCGCATCGGCTTTCGCTGCCTGCAACCCGGCGGCGCCGACGTCATCGGCTACGGCCGCGCCAGCGGACCCGTCGCTGGCACCGCCAACGCCGGCGTCTTCGGCGCCATCGCCGTGCGCCGGCCCGACTTCACCAGCTTTCTTTCTGCGCCCGACTGCAAAGCCCACCGCGCCCGCGGACGCACCATCAGCGGCCTCTACAGCATGGGCGGCGGCGCGGGCTGGTGCGACATGACCACCGACGGCGGCGGCTGGACCCTCGTCGGCCGCAGCGACAACGGCGGCAGCGACAACGACCCCTTCGGGTGGAACGGCACCACCGGCAGCATCGCCGACTTCGACAACGCCTTCAGCGTCGGCCCCTTCGCCGCCGCCTACACCGACTTCTCTGCCGTCATGCTCGCATCGCGCGCGTCGTCGCTCACCCCTTACGAGCACACCCACGTCTTCGCCGTCGACGGCGCTGACTTTTTCGCCAACGGCGTCGCCGTCGTCACCGACCACCGCGTCGTGCACGGCAACTGCGACGTCGACGCCGCCCAGGTCGGCCCCGCCGTCGGCCCCTTCGTCTTCACCAACGGCAACGGCAGCGGCGACTTCGGCCTGCGCGCCACCAGCCTTTCGCTCGGCAGCGGCTGCTCGGCCTCGGTCAACCAGGGCCTCGCCTTCATACCCTGACATGCGCAACGGTGATTTGCGCAGGCGATGCGCA
>JANNAY010001429.1:0-1907 GCA_031384945.1 Deltaproteobacteria bacterium | reverse complement strand
TCGCCGATGCTGGCGGCGTCTTTCACAAAGGCGGCGGCGATGGCGTCGGCGGCGTCGTCGTTCTGACCGCCGCGGAGAAAGAGGCGGGCGGCCTCGGTGCGCAGGGCAGTGGCCGTGCGGGTTTCTTGCGCGGCCTCGGCGTCTTTGAGCAAGAGGCGCGCGAGCGGAGCGGGATCGTCGAGCAGGGCGCGGGCTTCAGCGTCGACGCGGGCGTGGGCGTCGTCGGCGGGCAGGCGCGCGATCAGCGCGCGCGCGCGTTCGGCGTCGGGCTGCTTTTTCTGATCGCGCGCGCGGGCCACGTAGAGGCGCGCGGCGAAGAACATGGCAGCGCGCACATCGGCGCCGACGAGGGCGTCGTCGACGTCAGCGTCGTCGCCGACCACGGCGGCGAGGGTCGACAGCGCCTGCTCGTGATCGCCGGCCTCGTCGTAGAGGCGGGCCAGGCGCAGGGCCACCCGCGGATCGTCGCCGCCGGCCTCTTGCGAGAGCTGGCGGGCGCGCACGAGGTGTCCACGGGCCGACTCTTTGTCGCCCTTCTGCTCGGCGAGGCGCGCCGCGAGCAGGGCGACGTCTTTGGCGAGAGAGCGCGACGCTTCGCCAGTTTGCGAAATGACGAGAAGTCGCGTGATGCCTTCGGCGGCGCGCTCGAAGTTGCCGCTGTCGATCTCGAGCTCGACGAGAGGGACGAGGGCCTCAGGCATCTCGCGCGTGCGCAGCGCACGACGGAGCAGCAGGCGGGCAGCGTCTTTGCCTTCGACGTCTTTGGCGACGGCGGCGAGCTCGACGGCGAAGTGGTCGGCGGCGAGCAGCATGACCTCGGGCTCGACGATCGAGCCGCTGCCGGCGCGGTCGAGGGCAGCGCGACCGACGACGAGCGCGCGGGCTTTGTCGCCGGCTTTGACCAGCAGGCGCGAGAGCAAGATGCCGGCTTCGGCGACGCTGGGGTCGGCGTCGACGGCGGCTTCGGCGGCTTTGACGGCGAGGGCGTTGTCGCCAGCGCCTTCGGCGAGAAAGGCGGCGGCGAGCGAGGCGCGGGCGGCGACCCACGGCTCGTCGTCGGCGTCGGCGACGGCGCCGAGGCGCAGCAAGCGCTGCGCGCGTTCGACGGCGTCGATCTCGGCGGCGTCGGCGTGGGCGGCCAACAAGCCCAGGTGCTCATCGTCGCCTTCGAGGGCCTTTTTGACGAGGTCATCGCCGTCGGCGCGCCGGCGCGGGTCAGCGCGCAAAATCTCAGCGGCGAAGGGAATCGCGGCGCGCGCGAGCCCACCCTGATCGATCAAGCGATCGATGAGCTTCTTCTTGTCGTCGTCAGAGACGGCGTCGACGAGGCCGTCGGCGAACACGGCGAGGGCGATGGCTTCTTCGAGGGGTCCGCGCTTTTGCTCTTTCGGCGCCTTCCATCCGTCGGGGGCCTTGCCGCTCCACGCGCGCAAGACGACCTCGCCCTTGCCGAGCACGGCCTCGTGCACGCGCACCTCGCCGAGGGCCGGCACCTTCCACCCGTAGGCGGGCAACAACCTCGAGAAGACCGCGCGAAACGGCTCGGCGCGCCGCACCATCGCCCGGGCCGGCAGACCACCCGGAAACGCCAGCGCGTCGAGCAGGGCAGGGGCCAATTGCAAGCGCGGGCGCGGCAACGAGCCGAAGCCGATGACCTCATGCAACACGAGGGCGACGCCGCCACCGCCGGTAGGGGCGAAGACGCAGCGGGCGCGCACGGGCACACCGCCCGACGGACCTTGCACCTCGACGAGCAGCTCGAGGCCGCCGGCGCGCGAGCGCTCGCGCAGCAACGTCAGCCCGCTTCTTCGCAGGCTGTCGACGACAAACAGGGCTTCCCATGAGATGGCGAGCTCGACTGCGCGCAGGGTGAGGCGCTTCGATTGAAAGCGCAGCGCGCCGCCGCT
>JANNAY010001421.1:0-15517 GCA_031384945.1 Deltaproteobacteria bacterium | reverse complement strand
TGCCCTCGCTGAGCACGCTGCCCTGGTTGGCGTTGTAGGCGGCCTGCACCGCGTGAAACAGCTCGTGGCTGCCGACGGTGAGGTTGCCGACACGGACGCTGGGATAAGAATACCCGCGAAAGTCGTTCTCTTGCACCATATAGCCAGCGCACACGTCGCCGTCGCAGACCTCTGAGCGGTAGGCGCCGTCGGCGTTTCTGTCGAAGTCGACGAGGTAGACGTCGAAGCGGCCGTCGCCGCCGTTGTCAGAGGCGAAGTCGACGTCGCTGACGGGGGCGCGGAAGCCGGCGGCCGCGTAGAAGGCGAGGGCGTCTTCGTAGATGACGCCGAGGGCCTCGACGTGATCCGGAACGCCGCTGTCGTCGGTGTCTGCAACAGGAATGCTGTGGGTACCGGCGACGGTATAGTGGAACCTGAAACCGTCGGTGTCGTAGACGAGCACGTCGTCGCCGGCGTCGAAGGTGAACAAGTCTGACCCTGGCTGATCGGGCCGCGCCGACGACGGCGCAGCAACCAGCGACGACGTCAGCGCCACTGTCAGCGCCAACGCCAGCCCTGCGTTTGTTTGCGCGCGCATCAGTCGAGGTAGCCGAAGCGGAACTTCACACGCGCCGACTCGCCTTCAATCTCTGCAAAGTCATTGCAGGCGTTCTGCGCATCTTCATAATACTGCGTCATCGTGAATTTCACGTCGCGGCCGTCGCCAGTGTGAATGACGAAGATGTTGCCGGTGGTGGCGACGCAGCCGGCGGGGTAGTCCCACCATGTCTGCAAGACCACGCCCGGTGAGCCGAGGCCGCTGCCGTCGGGGACGATGGTGCACGAGTCGGGATCGGAGAGGAACGCGTCTTCGACGTTGAAGATGGCGCCGTCGGGGGCGCAGCTGACGTCTTCGAACGGCGTGTTCTTGCCGATGTTGGCGGCGCTGACACAGCCAGGGCCGGCGTATCCACTGTTCAAGCGTACGATGAAACGGCGAAACGCGATGTCCCATTCTGTGCTGTCGAAGCTGGCGTCGTCGAGCAGCTCGACCTTGACGAGGCCGTCGTCGGTGAACTTGCCGTAGACCCAGCCGCCCGAGCCGTTGAAGCCGCCGGCGGTGGCGTCGACCGAGACTTCGAAGCTGCCCCCGTCTTCGGCGACGTTGTCGATGAGGCCGGGGGCTTCGGTGGTGAGGTTCATCGACAGCGTGTTGAACGTGTCGTCGCGGCAGGTGCCGACGATCTCGGCCTCGACGCAGTCGGGGAGGGCTTCAGCGACGTCGGCGCAGCCTTCGCCTTCGCCTTCTTCGCCTTCACCTTCACCTTCACCTTCGCTGCTGGCTTCGCAGCCGATGAGCAGGGCGGGGACGACGACGACAACAGACAGCAGAGCGCGGTGGAGCATGCGGTTCCTCAGCAGTTGCGCGCTCACAGGGCGCTCTTGTGAAGGGCAGCGGACGCGGGCGACATCAAGATGCGCACGCCGTCGCCATCGTCGACGACGACGAGGTCGTAGTCGCGTGATTTGGGCGGGTGGTTCGGCCATGACGCGCCCGCGAGATCGGCGGGCAGCGCGAGGGCGTCGTCGTTGGCGAACGAGATGAAGACCGGCAACGCAGTGACGTCGACGTCGACGTCGCGAAATTCGCCGAGGTCGGCGGGCACGCTGCCGTCGTCGATCTCGATCTGCTGGCGGCGCAGCGTGAAGCGCAGCGTCGACGCATCAGGCTGCGCGACGGAGAATTCGACGAGGCCGCGGTTGCCGTCGACGAGGCCCCAGTCGTTGCCGATGACGCGATCGACGGCGCCGAAGACCTGGCCGCGCCTGGGCAGGTCGGGGGCGGCGTCGGCGTAGTTCCACTCGGTGCTGTCGAAGCCGGCGTCGGCGTCGTCGAGCTCGTTCACCGTGAGGGGCGGCGGCAAGTCGGTGAGGGCGGTGCCGTCGACGCGGGCGACGCGGACGCCGTCGTTGACGTAGATGGCGGGCTCGGCGACGGCGAATCCCGCGAAGACGCTCAGGCGCGACTGCAAGACGAAGCGCAGGTCGTAGTCGCCGCCATCGCCATCGCCATCGCCATCGCCGTCGCCGTCGGCGTCGCAGTCAACCTCGGCGAGGGTGCTGAGCTGCAGGCAGACCGGCCCGGCGTCTTTGACGTTCGCCGACGAGACGTAGGTCGTCGGTGCGGTGAACAGGTTGGGGTTCGCGCCATCGACGTCTTGGTGCACGACGTTGAGGGTGAAGACGCCGGAGTCGCCGCTGTCGTCGTCGTAGACGCTGGCGATCTCGAAGCCGTTGGTGGTGCCGTCTTTCGAGAAGACGATCCACGCCTCGTCTTTGGGCTCGAGGATGTGTCCGTCGACGTTGTAGTCGTACCACTTGCCGCCGATGGCCGGCCGGTCTTGCAAGAACGACGGCAGGTCGACGACGACCCGGTCACCGACGCGGCCGTCTTCGCCTTCGCCTTCGGCGGTGACCGGCGGGCGCGTGCAGGCCGCCAAGGCAGCAAGCCCAACGACACTGGCAACGACGACGAGGGCTCTTGGCAAGCCAGGCGACCGCATCACGTCACTGTACCGGCTCTCTGCGGCCGGTAAAGTCAGGTCCGTGATCGCCATCTCGCTCGCCTTTCTCGTCGTCACGGCTGCTCCGGCTGCTCCGGCTGCTCCGGCTGCTCCTGTCGGGGTCGGCGTCGCCGTGACTCCGCCGCAGCAGGGTGAGTGGTTCAGCTTTTTCGATCGTGGGGCGCTGCGCCAGGCATGGCGCGGCGACGTCGCTGGCACCGACGACGCCCCCGTCGAGGTCGTCTACGTCGACAAAGGCAGCGGCCGCAGCTTCGCCGCCCGCGTCGGCAGCGGCGTCATCGTCAAAGGCGACGTCGACGGCCTCGACCACGTCGTCGTGAAAAAATCGTTGCTGCCGTCGCGCCAGCTGTGGCTCGTCGCCTCAGCCATCGAGGGCGAAGACGGACTCGCGTTGGCGCAGCGGCTGCGTCCCCTCGTCGAGGGTGGCGTCATCGACGAGGCGTTTCCGAATCTGCGCTTTCGCCACAAGCCCGCCGCGGCGATAGCGATCCCGCCCGACGACCCGAAGTATGGCGCGCAGTTTTTTCTCGACGACATCGGCATCGAAGAAGCATGGGCGCTCTCGATCGGCGACCCCGGCACCGTCGTCGCCGTCATCGACAACGGCTGCGACTACGCGCACCCCGACCTGATCGGCAAGCTCGACCCCGGCCACGACGTCGTCGACGGCGACGACGACCCCACCTACGCGCCACAAGAAGCCAGCAACGAACACGGCACCGCCTGCGCGGGCCTCATCGCCGCCGTCACCGACAACGGCCTCGACGTCGCTGGCGTGTGCCCGCTGTGCCGCGCCACCTGCACGCGCTTGCTGCCCGGCGAACAAGAAGACGTCCCCCTCAACGCCGACGTCGAAGCCTTCGCCTTCGCCCTCGAAGACGACGTCGACGTCGTCTCGAACTCGTGGGGCTTCGTCGAAGCGATCCCCGTGCCCGGCGTGCTCGCCGACGCCATCGAAGAAGTCGCCCAAAATGGACGCGGCGGCAGAGGCGCCGTCGTCGTCTTTGCTGCCGGCAACGACTCGCGGCCCATCAACGACGACGAGCTGCTCGCCGTCGAAGGCGTCATCGGCGTCGGCGCCGTCAACAACCTCGGCGAGCTCACGCAGTTCTCGAACACCGGAGCATCTGTCGACGTCGTCGCCCCCACCGGCAGCGTCACCACCGACATCAGCGGCGCAGACGGCGAAGACCCCGGCGACGTCACCATCCGCTTCGGCGGTACGTCGTCGGCGTGTCCTCTCGTCGCCGGCGTCGCTGCGTTGTTGTTGGCGGTGCAGCCCGAGCTCACGCGCGGCGAGGTCGAAGATCTGCTTGAGGCGACGGCGAAACAGTCGCTGTTGGCATCGCCCGACGACGACGGCCACGACGACGAATATGGCTACGGCCTCGTGCAGCCCGAAGCCGCGCTCTTGCAGCTGCAAGACCCGCCGCCCATCGTCAAAGGCGGCGCCGGCTGCGACTGCGGCGACGACAAAGGCGGCGCCGCGTTCGTAGGCGCCGCCTTTCTCTTGCTGCGTCGTCGAACGCTTCGTTCGCGTCGACCTACGCGACGTTGATGACGCGCGGCTTCATGGCTGCGGGCTTCGGCAAGCGCAGCGTCAGCACGCCGTCTTTGAGCTCGGCGCTGATGGCGTCGACGTCGACGCCGGGGGGCAACCGAAAGGCGCGCGCGTAGTCGAAGTCTTCGTCGGCGACGGCACCGCGGAAGGCGATCTCGCCGTCTTTGGCCTCGAGGTGCAGGCCGCTCTTGGCCACGCCAGGCACGTCGGCGACCAGCCACACGTCGGACTTGCTTTCAAAGATGTCGACGGCGGCGGCGACGGTGCGGCGCGATTGCACTGCTTCGACGGCGTTGCGGTTCTCGGGCTGCTTCTGGAGCTGGGTCATGGCGTTCCTCGTCGAGAAAGTGGGTTGGGAGGGTCAGCGGACAGCGATCTGGCGCGGCTTGGCGTCGGCGGCCTTGGGGAGCGTGATGGTGAAGACGCCGTCTTTCGACACAGCCGTCACGCGCTCGCCGTCGACCTTGTGCGGCAGCGTGATCGACTTCTGGAAGCTGTAGGCGGGGCGCTCGACCCGGTGGGCGACGACGTCGTCACCGTCGACGCCAAAGTCTTTGGCCGTGCGCTGCTTGCGGGTGGCGGCGAGGCGCAGCACCTGCCCGGTGAGCGTCACCTCGATGGCTTCTTTCGGCACGCCAGGCAGGTCAGCGCGCACGATCCACGCGCCGCCGGTGTCTTCGGCGGCGAAGCGCAGCGCATCACCGTTCGTCGTCGTCGCCGGCTGCCGAAGCATCTGGCGTTGCAAAGCATCGAGGGCAGCAAAGGTGCGGTCGAGGTCAGAGAAATTGGTCCACATGACGACGTGCTCCATGCGCGAGCGTCGGCCCGCGGCGTTGGGTGCAAGAGGAAATCGTCGTCGTCACCAGCCCTCCGGTGAGCCGTTGACGTCGACGAACTCCATGTAGGCAGATCCATTTGCCCGTCAAGAGCAAGGCCAGCGTCGCAGCTGGTCGCAGCTGGGCACGGGCAATCGGGCCATTTGCCTGTGTCCGCCCTTGCTTCGCCGACGACGTCGGAGAAGAACGGGCTTCTGACTTGCTGCCGGAGGCACCATGGGCACCCCGCTCTCCTTCAACGACGACCGCACTGACGGCCGCGACGACTACGCCTACGGCAACGACGGCCGCAAACGCGGCGGCGCTGGCAACGGCGCCACCGGCGACAACCGCGCCGCCACGATGTTGTTCGTGGTGGCCGTGGCTGCGCTGCTGGGCTTGATCTTCTCGGGCGTGTCGACGTCAGACTTCATCGAGCACCTCGATCGGCAGGTGCACTCGATCCACTGCTCGTTCATTCCCGGCGCCAACAAAGAGCTGGGCGACAACGGCTGCAAGACCGTGATGATGTCGACGTATTCGTCGTTGCTGCGCACCTCTTTGTGGGGCGGCATTCCCATCGCGCTCTTGTCGGTGGCGACGTTCGCGTACTTGCTGATGAAGAGCCTGCAGCTGGCGCTCGCCGAGAAGATCACCCGCAACGACACGCTGTTTCTCGTCGTCGCCTGGGCCTTGCCCGTGGTCACGAGCCTCATCTTCGGCGCCATCGCCGCCACCCAGATCGGCGCGCTCTGCAAGCTGTGCGTGGGCATCTACATCGCCTCGGCCCTCGGCTTCGCGCTGTCGATCGTCGCGCACATGAAAGCCACGACGACCACTGAGCAGATGCCGCTGTCGAAGTACGGCATCTGGTTCGGCGAAGGCGTCGTCTACGTCGTCGTCATGGTCGTCTTCTACGTCTTGTTCGCGCCGTCGGCGCCGAAGTCGCTCGAGGGCTGCGGCACGCTGGTGAAGCGCGATGACCCAAACGGCGTGTTCATCCCGATGTCGCGCGGCAACGGCGTCACCGCCATCGCCGTCGTCGACCCCCTCTGCCCCGCCTGCAAGGGCTTCGACGAGCGCCTGCACGCCTCGGCGCTCGACCAGCAGGTCGCGCTCAACGCCGTGCTCTTCCCCCTCGACAGCAGCTGCAACTGGATGGTGAAAGAGTCGCTGCACCCCGGCGCCTGCGCCGTCAGCGAAGCGATGCTGTGCGCCAAAGAAGACAGCGCCGACGCCGCCCTCGACGTGCTCGACTGGGCCTTCAAGAACCAAGAGCGGTTGCGCGAGGCCGCCAAGGTCAACGAAGGCGACGTGCGCGCCGAGATCGTGCGCACCTTCCCGAAGGTGAAAGATTGCCTCGGGTCTTCGAAGATCAAGAACAAGGTGAACAAGTCGCTGCGCTGGGCCGTGACCAACGCCCTGCCCGTTTTGACGCCGCAGCTGTTCATCGGCGACAAGCGCGTCTGTGACGAAGATACCGACCTTGGTCTCGAATACACCGTCACCCAATTGCTCGAAGATGCGAAGTCGTCGCGTCGGAGCGGCCGATGAAAAACCTTGCCCTCTTTCTCGCCTTCTTGATCGTTCCGGCGATCTTCGTCGCCGTCGCCGAGCGCGGCGCCGCCGGTCGCATGGCCGAGATCGGCGCTTCTGCCGCCGACGTGCCCATCGCCTCGGCGGCCGACGAGGGCTACTGCACGCCCCAGTTGAAGGCCATCGTGCGCCGCGTGGCGACGTCGTGCGGCCTCGTCGAAGGCGGCCGCGGCTGCACGCCGGCCTCGGCCAAGAACGTCGCGACCATGAGCGGCACCGACTTCAACGCGCTGTTCAAGCCGTTGAGCACACGCGCGCACATCATTCAGTTCGACAGTGAAAAGACCGCCCTCGACGATCCCGGCATGAAAGAGATCGAGAAGGTCTGGGCCGAGAAGGGCGGCGCCTCGTTCTTCTTCGTCGTCGCCCGCGCCTCACCCGACGGCGACGCCGAATACAATACGCAGCTGTCGCAGCAGCGCGCTGAGTCGGTCATGGGACACCTGCAGGGCAAGTTTCCCGGTGACGAAGACCTCGGCAAGGTCGGTCTTTTGTGGCTGGGTGAAGATTACGCCCAGCTCGACAAAGAGTTTTGCAGCTGGCAGCGCTCGCACGCCGACGGCACCTGCGAAGCCAAAGACATCAACCGCTCAGCCTTCGTCGCCTGGATCGACTGCGCGATTTGATTGTTTCGCTGGTGACACTCCACGAGTTCGCCGGCCGGTGACGCCGCTGTCGCGACGTTCCGGCCGTCTCACTCGCGGAGCCTCGTCACCTTGCTCAAGTTGCGCGACTTGCGCGCCGGTTCACTTCTTCAGGGCGCGGCGGGCGAGGCGCTCGAGGTTCTCTTGTCCGGGGCGCGCGAGCGGCGTGCCGCTGACGTCGGCGGGGACGGCGTCGGGGTCGACGACGACATTGCGTGGCGCGTAGCGCGGCTCGCGCGTCGGCGTCGCGAACTTGTTCCACGGACACACCTCTTGGCAGACGTCGCAGCCGACGCCCCAGCCGGAGCCGGCGTAGGCGTCGCCGCGGGCGTCGTCGACCTCTTCGACGTTCCACGTCGTCAAACAGCGCAGCGGATCGACGACGTGCGGCTGCACGATGGCCTGGGTCGGACAGGCGTCGAGGCACGCCGTGCACGTGCCGCAGTTGGTCTTCGTGCGCACGACCTCGACGTCGCCTGTGAGATCGACGTCGGTGAGCAGGCCGCCGAGAAACGTATAGGTGCCGTGCTTCTCGCTGATGAACATGCCGGACTTGCCGATGAAGCCGAGGCCAGCAGCCGTGGCCCAGGCACGTTCGCTGACGGCGTCGACGTCGTTGAACGGCGCCACCGTCGCAGAAGGCGCGCGCGCCAACAGCCACTTGCGCAGCCGGCGCAACTTGCGGCGCAAGACGTGGTGGTAGTCCTGCCCCCACGCATAGCGCGCGACCTTGGCGCTCTTCGCGAGCAGGTCGGGCGCGACCACCTGCGCATGATCGCCGGCGTAGTAGCTCTCGACGACGACGACGACGGACTTCGCCCTGGGCATTCGCACCCGCGGATCGAGGCGCTGGTCTTTGGTGCCGTTCATCCAGGCAAAGACATCGAAGCGGCCCGACGACAAGGCGACGTCGACCTCGGCCTTGTAGGGCATGGGTGTATCCGCTGAGGCGACACCCACGTCGTCGAAGTCGATGGCGCGGGCTTCGTTGTACAAGGCCCTTCCGAGCTCATTCACGCGGCCAGCTCGTTCATGCCGGGCGCACGAGCCGCTCGCGCAGGCCGGCGTCGTCGACAGCTTCGATGGCTTTGACGGCGTCGGCGGCGTCTTCTTCGGTGGCGTCTCTTTTGTTTTTGCCGACGCCGTTGCCGAGGGCGTGGCCGGCGAAGGAGACGACGGCGGCGTAGACGGGGGCGTGGTTGGGTCCGTCTGTGCGCGTGACGACGTACTCAGGGGCGCGGCCAAACAGGCGCTGCAGGCGCTCTTGCAAGACGCGCTTGGCATGGGCCGTGGCGACGACGACGTCTTTGGGCGGCGGTCCGAGCAGTTTGTCGACGACCGCCGCAGCCGCAGCGAGCCCTGCGTCGAGGTAGACGGCGCCGATGACGGCCTCGACGACGTCGGCGGCGATGTTCTTCACGACGCCGCCTTCGCCGCGCACGCCGCGCCCGGTGCGCAACAACGCCGACAGCCCCGACGACGACGACGCCTTCTGCAGGTTAAAGGCCGAGACGTGGGCGGCGCGGCGCTCGGTCAGCGGCCCTTCTTCTTGCTCGGGCGAGCCTTTGACCAGCCGCTCGACGACGACGAGCGACAACACGGCGTCGCCCAACAGCTCGAGCACCTCGTTGTGGCTCGCGATGGTCTTGTTCTCGTTGAGAAAGCTCTTGTGCGTCAGCGCCGACAACAGCCGCGTCTTGTCAGCAAAGACGTATCCGATGATCGACTCGGCCTGCCGCAGCCGGTCTGCTTCACGCTCGAGCTCGCTGTGGTCGGTCACCAGAGTCTTCTAGCCGCTAGCCGACGCTGCGGGCCCGCGCCTTTTGCACGACGAGAATGTCTTGCCCCCAGGCGTGGACGTTGCCGTCGTCACCCGGGGCCAGCAGCACGGCGTGGGCGGTGCGCCGTCCGTCGTTTCTGCGCACCGGCGAGCGGCCGACGAAGCCGCTGTTGACGACGAGCAGCGGCCGGGTCGGCAAGACGATCGCGCTGACGTCTACGTCGACGTCGACGTCGGCGGCGGCTTCGTCGACGACGACGAATTCGTCGCGGCGGACGACGCGGCGGGCGAAGGGGACGTCGCTGGCGCCGCTGACGAGCACGTCTTCGGCGACCGAGGCTGTGTCGTCGTCGAGCGCGTCGTCGTCTTTGAGCCCTTTGCCGTCAAAGCCCCAGGGCGCGGGCGATCCGTGCATGACCATCACGCCGCTGGTGTCGTCGAGCGAGACCACCAGCGTCGAGGGCAAGTCGGCGAGGCGACGGCAGACGACGTCGCCGAGGGCCTGCTGGGTGCGCAAAAACGACGCGAGCCGCTCTTCTTCGGCCGTCGTCGTCGGTTCGGGATGAAAGCCCGCCGACAGCGCCCCCAGCGCTTGATCGGTGGGGCCGCAGGCCAGGTGGGCGCCGAGCGAAGTGAGACGTGTCCACACCTCGAAGGGCTGCTCGCCAAAGGCGCAGTGGTCGCCGGCGACGACGATGCCGCACAGGTCGAGGGACTTCACCGCCGCCAGCACACTCTCGAGCGCCCACAGGTCGCCGTAGATGTCGGAGAGGCAGAGCAGGGGGCGTCCTGCTGCTTTCACATGCGCAGTGACGTCGTCAGACAGGAGGGGACGCCAGCCGTGCACCTTCCAGCAATCGTACAGGCCGACACCTGGTGCGGCAACGAAGCCCGCGAAGAAGACGACGAAGGCGCAGAAGCAGCCGTAGACGCGGGCGACTGTGCTAGTGACGGCGCCGTGGACGTCCTCGTCGTCGACCCCGGTGAGCTTGGTGAGCTGTTGTCGACGCTGCTCACGCAGTACGGCCTCAGCGCCGCGCGCGTGCAGACCGGCGAACAAGCCCTCGGCATCGCCCTCGACGCCAAACCCTCGGTCGTCGTCGTCGAGGCCGAGTTGCCCGACACCAGCGGGCTCGATCTCGCCGAGCTGCTGCAGACCGAGCTCGGCGCGCGCGTGGTGCTCACGCACGCCCCTGGCCTGCCCCACGCCGACGCCAACACTGCCGCCCGCGTCCGCGCCCTCGACGCCGCCTTTGCCCGGCCCTTCCGCTCGCTGGCTCTGATCGAGACGGTGGCGCGCCTCGCCGAGAAGCCGCTGGTGCGACCCGGTGGCGCAGGTCCCGTCGAGGCGCTCGACGCGC
Source organism: Deltaproteobacteria bacterium (assembly GCA_031384945.1). Classification (GTDB taxonomy): domain Bacteria; phylum Myxococcota; class UBA727; order UBA727; family VGSZ01; genus VGSZ01. The sequence goes on along the minus strand of JANNAY010001421.1, from coordinate 5,196 downwards.
CGTTGTCGTCGACCGAGGGCCTGCCGATCGAAGAGCTCGCCGACCTGATCGACATCCCGTTCGACGACGACGAGCACGAGGCCCGCGTCGTGGCGCCGCCACTCAAAGACGACGAGGTCTCGTTCGCCGGCCTCGCCGACAGCGGGTTGCCGCGCCCGGCACGTCCCGAGGTCGATCCCCCCGAGCTCTTGCTCGAGCAGATCGCCGCTGACGAATTCGATGAGACGACGGTGCCCTCGACGCAGCCGAAGACGGCATCGGCGCTGTCGTCGGCGCCAACCTCGCAAGAGGCGGCGCGGCCGCTCGAAGAGGTGCTCGCCGAAGAGGCGCGGCAGAAGCAACAGGGCGCGTTCTCGCCCGGTGAGCTCGCCGAGCTGTGGAAGCGCGTGAAAGCGCGGCGCTCGTCGGCGTCGACGCGGCCGTCGGATCCGGATCCCGAGGGGCTGCTGTCGCCGCGGGCCCTCGCTGACCTGCTCGACGCGTTTCACCAGTCGCTCACGACGGGCGAGCTCTGGCTCGATCACGACGCGCCGAATTCAGCGGGGGGCAAGCGGGTGCTGCTGCTGAAGCGCGGCGTGCTCGCCGGCGCGCGGTCGAACCTCGTCGGCGAAGACCTGCTGTCGCAGCTGAAGAAAAAGAAGGTGCTCGACGACGACGACGCCGCCGAGGTCGAGACGCTGGTCAAGACCGGCACGTTCAAGACCGCCGCCGACGCCGTCGTCGGCCTCGACCTCGTCGACGCCAAGGCCCTCGTGCCCCACGTTGAAGAACAAGTGCGCCGCGTCGCCATCGGCGCCTTTGGCTGGTCGCATGGCCGCTACCGCCTGACGCTCGAGGGCCGCGCCGCCAAAGAGCCGGTGCCGGCCCAGGTCTTCGTCGGCGACGCCATCGTGCACGCGATGTTGCTGACCGAGACCGACGACGCCCTCGCCGCCGCCGCCCCCGACGACGCCCGCTTCGCCCCCAGCACCGACGGCGCCTACGGCCTCGAGCACCTGATGCTCTCGCCGCAAGAGGCCCGCATCGTCATCGCGATGGACGGCACCAAGACCATCGCCGACCTCGTCACGCTCTTCGCGCCGCCGCCCCCCGCGCCGCAGGCACCACGCGATCCGCTGGCGACGGCGCAACGCGCGAACATCACCCGCCTCGTGCGTGGTCTCGCCGCCGGCCTCTTCTGCCTGCACCTGCTGCGCTTCGTCGGCCACGGCCCCGCAAGCGCCCGAAAGATCTCATTTTTCTGACGATCGACCGATGCCCGCGCCGCCGCTGCCCAGCTTGCATCGAGCGTCGTCATCGTCGCAGGCTGCGCTCGTGAATGTTCGGGTGAGCGCGTGATCAGCACCGTCGAGAAAGTGCTCTTTTTGAAGAGCATCGACCTGTTCTCGCAGATCCCTGGCGAAGAGCTGTCGCAGATCGCGCTCATCACTGACGAGGTGCAGTTCGACGCTGGCGACGAAATTTTTCGCGAGGGCGAACCCGGGCAGACCTTGTTCTTCATCATCGAAGGCAAGGTGCGCATCCACAACGACAACGTCGGCGAAGACCTCGCTGTGCTGTCTGAGCGCGCGGTGTTCGGCGAGATGGCGCTGCTCGACAGCGAGCCGCGGTCAGCGTCGGCCACGGCGAACACCGACGTCGTCTGCCTCAAGATCGAGCGCGACGACTTCAACGAGATCCTCGCCGAGAAGGGCGAGATCGCGCAGGGCATCATCAAGGTGCTGACGCGCCGCCTGAGAAACACCCTCGATCGACGTCGTGGCGGCTTTTCGGGGGGACTGCCGCCCGCTCCCAAAGCCACCGAGAAAACCTCGTGAACACGAGAAAGAACGACTCCAGCGAAGAAGAAGGCGACGTCTTCAGCGACGACGCCGAAGTGCCCACCGCCTCAGGCAACAACGCCCACGTCACCATGGTCGACGGCGGCCTCGACCTGAAGTCGCTCGAGGCCAGCGCGGCGATGTACCGGCTGCACGTCGTCGGCGAGCGGGCGACGCAGTCGTTCTTTCTCGAAGAAGGCGACCACGTCATCGGCCGCAGCAGCGACGCCAGCGTGCGCGTCGACGAAGACTCGCTGTCGCGCAAGCACGCCAGGCTCGTCGTCAACGGCGACCGCGTCAGCCTGATGGACCTCGGCTCGATGAACGGCACGCGCGCCAACAAGCGCTCGGTGAAGCCCAACGTCAGCGTCGATCTGAGCCTCGGCGAGATCTTTGAGCTGGGGTCGGTCACGTTCGTGCTGCAGCGTCGACGTCACGCCGAGAAGCCGCGGCGGCGCGTCTACGACCACGGCTACCTCGAGACCCGTGTCGACGAAGAGATCGCCCGCCGCGCCGCCCGCCGCACCGCCGGCAGCGACGACAGCGGCGCCACCTTGCGCGTCTCGGTCGGCGACGGCCTGACGCTGTGCCGCATGCACTTCGCGTCGACGTCGGGCGCCCCCGTCGACGAGGTGTTTCTCGAAGAGACCCTCGAAGAGATCTTGCCGTCACAGGCGCTGGTGGCCGAGTACGCCCCCGGCGACCTCGAGATCTTGTTTCTCGACGAGGCCTGGGCCGACGTCGAAGCCGCCTGCGACGCCGTCGTCACCACGTTTGCCAGGCAGAAGATCGACGTGCGCACCGGCTTCGCGATTTTTCCCCGCGACGGCCGCACGGCGTCGTCGTTGTTGTCGGTGGCGAATTCGAAGGTGCAGACCGAGAAGGGGGCCGAAGCGCCGGCTGCTCTCGTGGTCTCGCCGCAGCAAGAGTCTGGCGCGATGGACCGCCTGCAACGCCTCGTCGAGAAGGTCGCGCCGTCTGACATCTCGATCGTGATTCACGGCGAGACCGGCGTCGGCAAAGAGGTGATGGCGCGGCAGATCCACAACCTCTCGCACCGCGCCGGCAAACCCTTCGTCGGCCTCAACTGCGCCGCGTTGACCGAGACGCTGCTTGAGAGCGAGCTGTTCGGCCACGAGCGCGGCGCCTTCTCGGGCGCCGTGAACACCAAGCCCGGCCTCTTCGAAGTCGCCGACAAAGGCACGGTGTTTCTCGACGAGATCGGCGAGATGAGCCCGGCCATTCAGGCCAAGCTCTTGCGCGTGCTCGAAGAGCGCACGGTGCTGCGCGTCGGTGGCCTGTCGCCCCGCAGCATCGACGTGCGGTTTCTCGCGGCCAGCCACAAAGACCTCGAGAACGAGGCCGCCGACAACCGCTTTCGCCAGGATCTCTACTTTCGCTTGAACGGCATCACCCTCGAGATTCCGCCGCTGCGCGATCGCGTGGGTGAGCTCGAGGGGTTGGTGACGACGTTCATCGTCGACGTCTGCCGCCGCGGCCGCCGCACCGAGGTGCCGACGGTCTCGAAAGACGCGATGGTCTTGCTCAAGGGCTACGGCTGGCCGGGCAACATCCGCGAGCTGCGCAACATCATCGAGCGCGCGGTGATCCTCTGCAGTGGACCGCGCATCACCGCCGAGCACCTGCCCGTCGAGCGGCTGCAGAAGAAGACGTCGCTGCGCGGTCGCGAGATGGCGCGGCCCGCTGGCCTCGAGCAGCGGCCCGAGCACCGCCACGATCAGCGTTCCGATCAGCGGCCGGCGCGGGCGATCCCGCAGCAACCGATGGTCGATCCTGAAGACTCGGGCACGTCGACGCGCCCGTTGCTGCGTCGGCCGACGTTGCCTGGGGCGTTGTCGTCGTCGTCGTTGCCGCCTGAGGATCTGTCGACGATGCCGCCGACGTCGCGCCGTCCGCAGGCCGACTCGCTGAAAGACGCCGTCAGTGACCTCGAGCGCGAGCGCATCATCGGCGCGCTCAAAGAGTGCGGCGGCAACCAGACAAAGGCCGCCGAGATGCTCGGCATCTCGCGCCGCACGCTGTTGAACCGCCTCGACCAGTACAACCTGCCCCGTCCCCGCAAGTAGGCAGGCCCCACACGTGACCGACAAGACTTCTGAATTCTTCTTCTGCCTCTGCCAGGAGGGCGTTGAGCGCGTGCTGCGGCAAGAGCTCACGTCGCTGGGCTTCGCGCCGTCGTTTCAGGCCAAAGGCTTCGTGACGGCAAAGTCGCCGACGCCACTGACGACGTCGACGCTGCCTGCTCCGGTGTTGGCCCGCCGCACATGTCTGTCCGTCGGCAAGGACGTCGACCCCGCCGTCGTCGCCGCCGAATTCGGCGCCACGAAAATTCATTCACGCGCAGGCGGAGACGACGCAGTCCCCGGCGACGTCGTCGTCACTGCTGTCGACGCCGGCGGCAGCGTCTTCGTCGGCGTCCACGCGCAGCACCTGATGATGGCCCGCGCGCCGCTCGGCGATCCGAAGCTCGTCGTGCCCGAGTCGTCGCCCTCGCGCGCCTGGCTCAAGCTCGAAGAAGCGGCGCGCGTGTTTCCTCTGCGCATCGACGCAGGCGACGTGGTCGTCGAGGTCGGCTGCGCCCCCGGCGGCGTCACCCGCGCCTTGCTCGACCGCGGCGCCGTCGTCGTCGGCGTCGACCCCAACGCCATGGACGAACCCATCTTGCGCGACCCGCGGTTCACGCACCTGCGCTGCAGCGGACAACAGGCCACCGACCTGCCGCGCGTCTTGAACGGCGTCGGCGCGCCGAAGCTGCTGGTGGTCGACATCAACCAGCGACCCAACGCCGCCATCTCTGGCGTCGAGCGCATCATCGAGACCACGCGCTTCACGCTGCGGCAGGCGCTGTTCACGCTCAAGCTCGGCGACTGGAAGCACGTCGACGAGCTGGGCCACTGGCGGCGTCGCCTCGAGCGCAACCTGCAGATGACGACGACGGCGACGCAGCTGCCGGCGAACCGCCAAGAGCTCTGCGTGTTTTGTCAGCGCTGAGCGTCAGCGCACCTCGAAGACGGTGAGGGTGGGAAACGATCCTTCGACGTGGACGACGTCGCCGCTCAAGCCGCCGAGGCGGGCGTAGAGCTCGGCCGAGGCGCGGGTGAGATCGCGCGTCCAGCCGCGGCCGATGAAGAGGCGGGTGGTCAGCGGTCCGCCGTCAGAGGGTTGGAAGCGCACGTCGCCGTCTTCGCGGTGCACGAAGAGCGTGCCGTTGCGCTCGTCGTAGATGAGCCGATCACCGACCTGGGGCTCGCTCTCAGCGCCGTCGACGAACAGCTTGTGGAACGGAAACATCATCCCGTCCCGCTCTGGCGGCTAATGTCGCTCCGTATTCGGCATTGGCACGAATCGCTTCGGT
>JANNAY010001414.1:0-6211 GCA_031384945.1 Deltaproteobacteria bacterium | reverse complement strand
GTCACGACCGCGGCCATGGGCAGGGGGCGCCACATTCATGAGGCCCGCTTCGGTGAGAGAAGTGACGAATGCTCAGCCCTGAGGGGAGGGAGGCAGGGAGGGGGAGGAAGCCATGTGGCCGAGGCGGTGCGCGATGACGATGCCGCTGACGACGACGACGTCACGGGTGCCGGGTTTCCTCCCCCTCCGTCTCCCTCCCTTCAGGGAGGGGGGCGGGGGGGGTGGCCGCGCGGCGAGGCGGCCTCGGGGTTCGATCCACATCAGTCGACGCGAGCAGGCAGGCAGCCCTCTTCGTACTCAAGGCGCCCGCCCTCTTCGGCCGCGCTCAAGAAAGCGTGCAGCGCCGGCCACGCAGCCGGGACAACGTCGACGGCGAAGAACTTGCCGCTGCAGAGCTCGGAGCCGCAGCCCAGCGCACGAATTTCGGCACGCAACGCGGCGATGTCGGCGACGTCGGCGGCAATGACGCGGATGCAGCCGTGGCCCGAAGCGCGCAGCAGCTCGGTGACCACGCGAACGCCGTCTGCGTCGCGGACTGCGGCGACGACGTCGAGGTATGCGTAGCCGCGGACGAAGAAGGGGATGTTCTCGACGACGAAGCCCTCAGGCGTCGGCCGCGCCCAGGTCGACTCGTTCTGCGGGCCGTCCTCGTCGTCCCACAAGAACTGGATCTTCACGAAGCCATCGTCGCGGTGGTCACGCATCACGGCCGCGGAATCGCCAAGCGTTGCCCCAACATCGCGTACGAAACGCCACCCATGCGCGCGACGGGATCGATCGACGCCGGGTCGGGGACGCCAGCGGCGTCGACGAGGGAGTCGGCGACGGAGACGTGGACGGCCTCGCCGACGACGAGAGAGACCTGCTGCTTTCTGCCGTAGCGGTGAACGTCGACGAGCTTGCACTCCCAGCTCGCCCGCGCCGACGCGATGCGCACGCCGGCGATCTTCACGCAGGGCGTTGTCGCGATGCCGAAGCGCAGCGCCTCGCTCTCGTCAGGAGCCAGCTCGGCCGCGGTGTTGTTCATGGCCACGAGGTCGGGGCTCTCGACGAGGTTCACGCAGAAGACGCCCGTCTGTTTGATCAAGCGCAGCGTGTCTTTGTCAGAGCCATCGCGCCGGTTCGAAATGGCGATGGACAACATCAGCGGGTCAGAGGCGATGCCATTGAAATACGAAAATGGCGCCAGGTTCACGTGGCCCTTCTCGTCACAGGTCGAGACCCACGCGATGGGGCGCGGCACGATCAGGCCGATCATGAGGGCGTAGGCGTCTTTGGGTGAGAGGGCGGTGGCGTCGAGCTCCATGACGAAATCTCCAAAAAAGAACGCCGGAGCACGAGGGCTCCGGCGGCACAGACAGCGGAGCGGTGGGCTCACACCTCCATGATTTCTTTCTCTTTCTTGGCGATGAGGTCGTCGATGCTCTTGATGTAAGAATCGGTGAGACCCTGCGAGAGGTCTTTGCCCTTCTTCTCTTCGTCTTGCGTGATCATCGATTCGTCGAGGGCTTCTTTGATGCTCTCGTTGGCGTCACGGCGGTTGTTGCGGATGGCGACCTTGGCGTCTTCGCCCTTCACCTTCGACATCTTCACGTATTCTTTGCGGCGCTCGCCCGAGAGCGGCGGCATGATGCAGCGGATGAACTCGCCGTCGTTGGTGGGGTTGAAGCCGAGGTTGGCCTCGACGATGGCGCGCTCGATGTCTTTGAGCGCCTTTTTGTCGAAGGGCTTGATCATCAACATGCGGGCGTCTTGCGCCGACACCGTCGCCAGCTGGTTCAGCGGCGTCGGCGTGTCGTAGTAGTCGACGCGCACGCCATCGAGCATGGAGGGGTTGGCGCGTCCGGTGCGGATGGTGGCGAGCTGCTTCTTCAGCGCGTCGATCACCTTGTCCATCTCGTCTTTGGCGCTCTTCAGGATGTCGTCCAGCATGCGGCTCCTCAGGGAAGGTCGCCGCTTCTATCAGGGCGCGACGGCGGTGGCGACCTTGTCGTCGAGCAGCGAGAGCAGCTGCGCGACGTCGATGGGCTTCGTGAAGTGGCGGTCGAAGCCGGCGGCACGGGCGGCGGCCTTGTCGGCGGGCTGTCCGTAGCCGCTGATGGCGTAGAGCCGCACCGTGTGGCCGAGGGCGCTGCGCGCGCGGCGGGCGACCTCGTAGCCGTCGATGCCGGGCAACCCGAGGTCGACCAGCGCCACCGCCGGGCGCCGATCCACGATCGACGACAAGCCGGTGATGCCGTCGGCGGCGCTGCTGACGTCGTAGCCGACCTGACGCAACAGCGCCGACAGCGACTCGCGCAGGTCGTCGCTGTCGTCAACGATGACCACCGAGCGCGCGCCGTCGATGTGACGCTCGCGCACGACCGGCGCCGCCTGCGGCAACGACATCGCGCTCACCGGCAGCGCCACGGTGAAGCAGCTGCCGTGGCCGACGCCGTCGCTTTTGACGTCGACGCTGCCGCCGTGTTGCGCGATCAGATTCTTCACGACCGTGAGACCGATGCCGAGGCCGCCGCGGGCGCGGGCGATGCTACCCGGCACCTGCACAAACAGGTCGAAGACCCACGGCAGCATCGCCGGCTCGATGCCGACGCCGTCGTCGCTGACGTCGACGCGGGCGACGCCATCGTCGACGCTGACGCCGACGTCGATGGTGCCGCCGGCGGCCGTGTATTTGATCGCGTTGGTCAGCAAGTTGGTGAAGACCTGCTCGAGGCGCACGACGTCGCCGTCAACGACGATGACGGCGCCAGCGTCGCGGTGGCGCAGCGTCAGTCCGCTCGCCAGCGCCGGCGCCCGCTGGCTCTCGACCACGCGGGCGACGACGGCGCAGAGATCGATGGGCTCTTTGCGCAAGACGATCTTGCCCGACGTGACGCGCGCAACGTCGAGCAGGTCGTCGACGAGGCGGGCGAGGTGCGTCGATTGCCGGCGCAGCACGTCGACGGACGCGCTCGCGCCGTCGAGGGCAAGCAGCTCGATGGCCAGGGACATCGCGCCCAATGGATTGCGCAGCTCGTGCCCCAGCATCGCGAGAAATTCGTCGCGCTGCTCGATGGCGTGGCGCGCCTCGTACTGACGACGACGTCCGCGCAGGGCAGCGCCGACGGCGGCGAGAAACGCGCGCTGCACCAGCGGCCGCTCGAGCAGCGCGACGTTGCCCAGCCTCGTCACCGCGGGGTTGGCGGCCGTGACGCGACCCGCGGCGGCAAAGACGATGAACGGCAGGTCGGACCACGGCGGTTGGCGCGCGAGGACCGCGTCGAGGCCGGCGACATCGCCGACGAGGGCCTCTTCGGCGATGAGGACGGCGCCGACGGGCTGGCCGAGCTGCCTCACCAGCTCGTCGAGCGATCGACACACGCGGGCGTCGAAGCCGGCGCCGACGAGAAACGACGACGCCAGTGGGCCGTCGCGACCGCGGGGGGCGAGCACCAGCAGCGTCTCGGCGTCGCCACCGCTCACTTTGGAACGTCCAACAGCTCGGCCTCTTCGCCGACCCACGCCGGCACGCCGGTCAGCACCCCGCGAAAGCCGATCAACGGCGGCCCAAGGTCGAGGCCTGTCGACGTCACGTGCAGCTCTCGAATGGTGCTCTCGTGCGCACCAGCGCGGTTCTTCACGACAGAGAGCGCCTTGCGCACGCGACCGCCGGCCTCGAAATACCGGGTCATGATCACGTTGTCGGCGACGTAGCTGACGTCGATGGGCGAGACCATGGTGGCGCCCACCAGCCCGTGCTGCGCCATCACGAGAAACGTCGCCACGCCGCGCAAACAGAGGTAGGTCAAGAGCTCGTGCATCTGCAGCGCGAGTTGCTTCTCTTCGGCCATCGCGTTCAGGTAGCCATTCAACGAGTCGAGCACGACGACGCGGGCGCCTTGGTCTTCGACGACGGTGCGAACGGCGTGCGCGAATTCGGAGGGTGAAATTTCAGCCGGGTCGATCTGGCGCACGCTGAGCCGACCTGAGTCGATGTGCTCTTGCACGTGCAGGCCGACGCCCTCGGAGCGGCGGCAGAACTGCACGCTGGTCTCTTCGAAGGTAAAGACGGCGACGCGCTCGCCGCGTGCCGCTGCGGCGACTGTGTAGAGCGTGACGAGGTTCGACTTGCCCGAGCCGGCGGGGCCCACGATGAGGCTGCTGGTGCCGCGCGCCGGGCCGCCCCCCATCAGCGCATCGAGCTCGCTGTTGCTGCTGGGCAACCGCTCGGGGCTCACTGTGACGGCGTGGTCGGCGGCCACGAGCCGCGGGTAGACGACAGCGCCGCCGCGCTCGATGGTGACGTCGTGAAAGCCGCCGATGAAGCGCACGCCGCGCAGCTTCACCACCCGCAGCTTGCGGCGATCTGAGCCGTACGACGGCGTCCATTGTTCGAGCTCGATGACGCCGTGGGCGAGGCTCTGCAGCTGCAGGTCACCGTTCGGATCGCTGGTGCGATCATCGAGAAACAACGACGTCGTGCCTGAGCGCGCCAGCACCTGCTTGAGCGCGAGGATGCGCTGGCGGTAGCGCAGCGGATTCGACGCCAACATGCGCATCTCGGAGAGCGAGTCGAACGCGATGCGCTGCGGGCGGTGCTTCTCAATCTCAGCCATCAGCGGCTGCATCGCCTCTTTGAGCTCGACGTCGGCAGGGTTGAAGAGTGAGTTCTCTTCTTCGTCGCGCAGGTGATGCTCGAGCACCGAAAGATCGAAGATCTTGATCTTGCTCAAGTCCCAGCCGTGCGACCGGGCGACGCCGAAGATCTCGTCTTCGCTCTCGGACATCGTCACGTAGAGGCACGACTCGCCCGCTCGCACTCCCTCGAGCAGGAACTGCATCGCCAGCGTCGTCTTGCCGCTGCCAGGTGCCCCTTGCACGAGAAAGAACCGGTGTGCGGGCAGCCCACCGCCGAGGATGTTGTCGAGGCCCGCGACGCCGGTCGGCACGCGGGGGTCGAGGGTCAGAGCGCTGGCCATTTTCGCGGTCTAGCGAGGTCCAGCTTTCGCGCAAACGAACGATCCACGGGCGACGTCACCGGCACCAGGGCTCATGGTCAGACCGATCGGATCCGCCGGGCGTGACAAAAGGCCGGAGAACAGCAAGAAGCAGCCGTCGTCGTCGTCGTCGCCTTCTGCTGCCGAGTGCCCTGTGTTCGAGAAATTCACCTCTCTCTTCTCCACCGATTTGGCCATCGATCTCGGCACCGCCAACACGCTGGTGCACGTGCGCGGCAAGGGCGTCGTGCTCAACGAGCCGTCGGTCGTCGCCATCACCAAGAATGGCAACAACGTTCGCGTGTTGGCCGTCGGTCGCGACGCGAAAGAGATGCTTGGCAAGACGCCCGGCAACATCACGGCGATTCGTCCGATGCGCGATGGTGTCATCGCTGACTTCACCGTCACCGAGGCGATGATCAAGGCGTTCATCGAAAAGGCGAACCAGGGTCGAAGCTTCGTTCGCTCGCGCCTGATCATCTCGGTGCCCGCCGGCATCACGCAGATTGAGCAAAAGGCCGTGCGCGAGGCCGCCGTCGGCGCTGGCGTCCGCGAGGTTCATCTCATCGAGCAGCCGATGGCCGCGGCCGTCGGCGCTGGTCTGCCCGTGCAAGACGCCCGCGGCAGCATGATCGTCGACATCGGGGGCGGCACCACCGACGTTGCCGTCATCTCGCTGGGCGGACTCGTGTCGTCACAGACCCTGCGCGTGGCCGGCGACAAGATCGACGAAGCGATCGTCAACTACGTCCGCAAGCGTCACAACATTTTGATCGGCGAACGCACCGCCGAGCTCATCAAGATGAAGGTGGGCTCGGCCTACGCCCTCGAAGAAGAGCTCGACCTCGACGTGAAGGGTCGCGACCTGATCACCGGTGTTCCGCGCCAAATCACGGTGACCTCAGTCGAGACCCGCGAGGCCATCAACGACTGCATCCGCCAGATCGTCGGCGCCGTGAAGGCCACCCTCGAGAAGACGCCGCCCGAGCTCTCCGCCGACATCATCGATCGCGGCATCGTCCTCTGCGGCGGCGGCGGCATGATTCGCAACCTTGATGTTCTCTTGAGTGAAGAGTGCGCGCTGCCCGTCTTCGTGGCTGAGAATCCGTTGCACGCCGTCGTCGATGGCGTTGGCACCGTGCTTGAGAATTTGCCGAAGTATCAGCGGCTCCTGCTCTAAGCGCGACATCGCAGCACGGCCCTCCGGCCGCGGCCAGCGTCCTCGTCGTCGG
>JANNAY010001400.1:0-1649 GCA_031384945.1 Deltaproteobacteria bacterium | reverse complement strand
ATGGTCCGCACCTTCTTCACGCTCACGGGGCTGCACACGCTCGTCGCGTGCTCCGAGTCGTCGCTGCGCAAGACGCGAATGGCCATGATCGACGCCATCGGCACATGGGGCGACACGCAGGACGCCGCGCTCGCCGCGGGCATGGCCCCCAAGGACATCCTCGTGGGCTTCGACGAGAACTTCCACCGCGGCATGACGCTCGTCGCGATGGAGGCGACCTCGGGCTTCCTGCTCGTCGAGAAGGCCGCCGAGCGCCGCGACGCCAAGACCTGGGCGGCCGCGCTGCGCGAGGGCATCCGCACGTGGCCCGTGACGATCGTGGGCTTGATCGGCGACGAAGCGAAAGGTCTGATCCGCTGTGCCTTGCAGGAGCTCGGCGTGCTCAAGGGCAGTGACCTGTTTCATGTGCAGTACGAGATCGGTCGCGGGGTCTCCGGGGCCGTCGGGCGCCTGGTCCGTGCCGCCGAGAAGGCGCGCGACCAGGCCGTCGAGGCGCTGGCCGCGGTGAAGAAGGCCCGCGAGGCCTACGCGCAGGCGTCGCACGGTCCGGGGCGTCCGCCCGAATGGAAGGCCCGCGAGGAGGCCGCCGCGCGGGCGCTCGCCGAGGCGGAGGCCGAGGTCGTGACGGCGGCCTCGCATCGCGACGCCGTGCGCGCGTCGGTGCGCGACCTCGGCGACCGATACCACCCGGTGGATCTGACGACGGGCGCCCTGCTCTCCGGTGACGCGGTGGAGTCGCGCCTGCTCGAGGGCTTCGACGCGATCTGGGAGAGCGCCGGACGGGCGGGGTTGGGCGATCGGAGCGCGCGCGTGATCGAGTCGATCGCGAAGGCGCAGCGGGTGCTGCCGTCGCTCGTGGGGTGGGTCCGGGCGTGGCATCGGATGGTGAGCGGCCACGTCGCCGCGCTCGGGCTCTCGGCGTCGGAGAGCGCGTGGGTGCTCTCGTCGCTGCTGCCCGCGATGTACCTGCATCGGGTCGCCCGACGCGGCCGCGACAAGGACCTGCGGGAGCGCGTGAGTGACGTCGTCGAGCGCCTCAAGGCGGCGATCGAGGCCGCGGGGAGCCCGTGGGCCTCGTGGGACGCACCGACCCGCGCGCGGGTGCTGACGGTGGTGCAGCGATGCGTCGAGCTGTTTGTGCGGACGAGCTCCCCGGTCGAGGGGCGCAACGGGCAACTGTCGCTCCACCATCACCGAACCCACCACCTCACGCCCGCGCTGCTCAAGGCGCTGACGGTCATCCACAACTACGTGATCACTCGCCGCGACGGCACCACTGCCGCCGAGCGATTCGCGGGCAAGAAGCACGACGACCTCTTCGCGCACCTCGTCGCCATCATGCCGACGCCCGCGCGGCCCAGGGTGCGGAGTCGCAAGGAGGCGCCACCACTGCTCGCCGCCGCGTGACCCGCCCGCGTGTCGAAGTTATGCGCGAGGCCCAATCGACCGAGATGACCGGATCGCCCGTGCCGGTGAACAGTTGGACCTGCTGATTGATGTAGCGGAACTGACGATCGCGATCGGGGTGGCTCGGTCCTTCTTTGCTCTTGCGGTTGACCTGCAGCGAGTAGTCCAGGTCCCAGAGCAGTCGCCCGATCGTGTCCGCGCTGACGACGTGTCCACCGCGACTCAGTTCGTCGGCGAGGGTG
>JANNAY010000951.1:0-7516 GCA_031384945.1 Deltaproteobacteria bacterium | reverse complement strand
CCCCTCGACCGCCCCCCTGCCCCCCCGAAACCGGGGGGAAGCCGAGCCCCGCGGCGACGTGCACGGCGCGACGACGACGACAGCGGCGACAGCGACGACAGCGACGACAGCGACGACAGCGACGACAGCGACGACAGCGGCGACAGCGGCGACAACCGCGACAGCGCGCGCATTGACGGCAGCACAGGCGCAAGCGCGGGCGCAGCCGACGAAGGTGAAGAGCTGGATCGACGTCGGCGACCTGTGGATCCTGTGGTCGCGCAGCCAGAACGATCCGGGGTTCTTTCTGCATGCCGAGGCCGCGGCGAAGACGGCCCTCGCGCTGTCGCCCGACAACACGAGCGCCCGCCGGCTGCACGCAGCGACGCTGCTGAACCAACACGCGTTCGCCGCCGCCCGCGACGAAGCCGCCTTTGCCGTCGCCCACGCCAGCGCCAACGGCGACGACGAAGACGAAGCCCTGCTCGCCCGCGGCTTGTGGAGCGACGCGCTGCTCGAGCTCGGCGACCTCGACGGCGCGCGCGCACAAGCCGACGCGTGGGCAAAGGTCGACGACGGACTCGGACCGCACGCCCGCCTGCTGTGGCTGTCGTTCCTCGACAACGACCTCGCCGCCGTCGCCACCCACGCCGACAAAGCCCTCGCCGACAGCAGCGCCACCGCCGAAGCCCGCGCCTTTGTCGCCGTCGACGCCGGCAACGTCGCCTTCTGGCAAAACGATCACGCGACCGCCGCGCGCGGCTACTCGCAAGCGCTGGCGTTCTTCGCCGACTGCGCCGCCGCCCATGTCGGCAACGGCCGCATCGCCCTCGCCGACGCACGCTTCGCCGACGCCGTCACCGCGCTGCGCACCGCGTGGAACACCCACCCGCTCGTCGAGACCGGCGCGCTGCTCGAGAGCGCGTTGGCTGGGGCTGGCGACGCCGCCGCTGCCGAAGCGCAGCGACGTTCCACGCTCAGCTTCGGGCGCCAGACCGATCCGCGGTCGACGGCGCTGTGGCTCATCGAGCGCGACGGACGCCCCGCCGCCGTGATCGAGGCGCAACAGCTCATCACCGCCGAGCTGCGCGTGCGCGACGACATCTTCACCCACGACATCGCCGGCGTCGTCGCCTTTGCCGCCGGCGACCTCGACGCCGCCCGCGCACACGCCGACCGCGCCGTCGCACGCGGCACGCCCGACCCGCGGCTGTGGGCGCACGCGTTCTTGCTGCGCCACGCCCGCGGCGACAAAGACGCCGACACCGCCCTGCACAACGCCCGCCGCGGCGGCGCCTTTGACCCTGTCCTCGCCCCGCTCGGCGCGCGCGCCGCGCTCCCGCCCGCTGCCCTCCCGCCCGCTGCCCTCCCGCCCGCTGCCCTCCCGTCCGCTGCGGAGTCCCCATGACGATCTCTCTCGCCGCGCGCGCCCTGTTCGCGCTGCCCGCCCTGGTCGTCGTCGCCGTCGCTGCACCAGCGCAGGCGCACCAGGTCGGACTGTCGCGCAGCGCCTGGGTCGTCAGCGGCAGCAGCGCCGACGTCGAGCTCACCTTCGCGCGGCCCGACGTGCTCACGCTCTTGCCCGAGATCGATGGCGACAAAGACGCGGTCATCAGCGACGCAGAGCTCAAGGCAGACACGCGAGCGGTGCAGGGGCTGTGGCAGCAGGTGCACGTCGAGCGCGGCGCCCACGCCTGCACCGTGGCCGCCGGCGACGCCTCACTCGTCGAAGGCGACGGCGTCGTCGCAGCCGCCCGCGTCGACTGCAACGAAGGAGACGGCGACGTCGTCGTCACCCTCGCGATCCTCGAGAAGCTCGGCAGCGCCCACCGCCACCTCGGCCACGTCAGCAGCGCGAAAGGAGAGACCGACGTCGTCGCCTTCACTGCGTCGCCGTCGTTCACGTTGACGGCAGCGCCAGCAGGATTGCCGGTCAGCGACTACTTCGTGCTCGGGCTCGAGCACATCTTGCTCGGCTACGACCACCTCTGCTTCGTGCTCGGCCTCGTGATCGTGCTCGTCACCGTCGGCAAGCTGCGCTCGCTGTTCGCCGTCATCACCGCCTTCACGGTCGCGCACTCGATCACGCTCGGGCTCGCCGCCACCGGCACGGCGACGCTGCCGTCGTCGGTGATCGAGCCCCTGATCGCTGCGTCGATCGTGTTCGTCGGCGTCGAGAGCTGGCGCCTCAAGGCACCGGCCGGGCGCTGGCGCATCACGTTTCCCTTCGGGCTCATCCACGGCTTCGGCTTCGCCGGCGCGCTCGCCGAGATCGGCTTGCCCAAAAACGCGGTGGTGCCCGCGCTCGCGCTCTTCAACGTCGGCGTCGAAGCCGGGCAGTTGGCCGTGCTGTTGCTGTTGACGCCCGTGCTGCTGCTGCTGCGCAAGAAGTTGCCCGAGAAGCAGCAGCACACCGTCGTCCGCGTCGTCAGCGCCGCCGTCGTCGTCGCCGGCGGCTACTGGCTCATCGAGCGCGTCATCGGCCTGCTCTGAGATCTCGCCTTCGCCAGCGCGAGTGACTCACCCTTCGCCGTCGCCGACGACGAAGCGGTTCTTGTCGCGGCGAATTCCCAGCTGGCGCATCTGGTGGTTCAGCGTGCGCACCGGCATGCCGAGGGCGACGGCCGCGTCTCTGACAGCGCCGTGCTCTTCGAGCGCCCGCAAGATCGCCGCCGCCTGCGTCGCCCGCACCTGCGACTTCAAATCCGACGCCGTCGGCCCTGACGTCGGCCCTGACGTCGGCCCTGATGTCGGCGCTGACGTTGGCGAAGACGGCGGCCTCCACGCCGGCATCGGCTGCGGCGTCACGCTTCTGACCGCGCCGCGCAGGCCTTCGACGTCGTGGGCGCCGGTGCGTTCGCTGGTGGCGGCGCGGCGGACGGCGTCGGGCAGGTCGTCGAGGGTGACGACGTCGCCAGCGGCCAAGACGACGGCGCGGTCGACGGCGTTCTTCAGCTCGCGCACGTTGCCGGGCCAGTCGTAGGCGTTGAGGGCGGCGACGGCGGCGTCGTCGAAGCCGCGCAAGCGCTCTTCATCATCGGCGCGCTGCAAGAAGCGCTGGGCCAACGACGGAATCTCTTCGCGCCGCTGCCGCAGCGGCGGCACGTTCAACGTCAGCGCGTTGATGCGGTGAAACAGGTCGAGGCGAAACGTGCCCTCGGCGCACATGTCAGGCAGGTCGCGGTGCGTGGCGAAGACGACGCAGACGTCGAACGGAATCTCTTTCTCGAGAGCGCCGAGGCGCGCGACCTTGCGGGTCTCGAGCACGCGCAACAACAACGTCTGCGCCTCGGGCGGCAGCTCGCCGACCTCGTCGAGAAACACCGTGCCGCCGTCGGCGGACTCGAAGATGCCCTTCTTGTCTTTGTCGGCGCCGGTGAACGCGCCCTTCACGTGTCCGAACAGGGCGCTCTTCAAGAGGTCGCCGTTGAGGGCGCCGCAGTTCATCGAGACGATGGGCTTGGCCGCGCGCGGCGAGCTGCTGTGCACCAGCTGCGCGACCACCTCTTTGCCCGAGCCGGTCTCGCCGGTGATCAAGACGGCGTCGGCGCGGCGGGCGACGCGCTCGATCTGTGAGAACAAGCGCTTCATCTCAGAAGCGAGGGCGACGGGCGCGTCGGCGTTGACGACGGCGCGGGGGGCGCTGTCGACGACGCAGACGCCGCTGTTGTCGCCACGCGCGGTGCTGAGCGCGGCGCGGCAAGCGGCCAACATGCGGTCGACGCTGTCGCCTTCGTCGGGGAAGGCGACGACGCCGATGGCGAGGTCTTTGCGCGAGCCGACGATCTGTTCGGCGAGCTTCTTCGCCTCGGCGACGCGGTACTCGGGCAGCAAGACCTCGAGCACATTGGGCGAGTAGAGGGCGACGCGGTCGACGGCGCGCAGGTGCTTCTGCACCTCGGGGGCGAAGCTCGAGACGTGCATCTCGGCCTTCTTGGCCGCGATGAACATCAGCGACACCGAGCGGTTGAAGTGACGCGCCCGCGAGATCTCATCGCGCAAGGTCTCGGTGAGGCGCTCGTGCGAATCGAAGCCCGTCGGCCGCCGCTCGCCGCGGCTCAAGCGGTGGATGACGACGACGACGTGGCCGACCATGACGTCGTCGTCGGGGCCGATGACGACGCGTTCGCCGGTGACGATGGCGGTGCCGTTGACGCGGGTGCCGTTCGTCGATCCGAGGTCTTCGATGCCGACGCTGTCGCCGTCGAAGGTGAAGCGGGCGTGCTGCCGCGAGATCGAGCTGTCGTTGACGACGACGTCGGCGGGGGCGTGGCGGCCGACGACGACCTGGTCGTTCGGCGACAGCGTCACCACCTTGTGCCCGTCGTGCGGATACAGGTGGATGGCCGCCCGCGGTGGCAGCTGCGCCCGCAGCGCCTCTGTGTCGGTGACGACGCGGACCGTCTGCGTCGGGTCGTTCTCTTTGTTTGTCATCCCTCTCCAACCGCGATCGAGCATGACGGGCACTGAGCACTTGCTGTGCCCGGCAGCGTGTCGCGTGCGAGAGCGTCCCCCAGCCGGCACCTGCAACGCACGACGCACCCGTCGGCAACTCTTTGCCTGAGACAGCACGGCGTGGCCGGCGTGCGTTTGCCTGGCATTCCATCAGACGCTGCGGACAATGGCCGAGCAACCGACAGATCCCCGCGTGGGCCGCGTCGTCGGCGGCCGCTACGTGTTGGGCGCGCGCATGGCCAGCGGCGGACAAGGCGCCGTCTACGCCGGCGTGCAACGCGACCTCGAGCGTGACGTCGTCATCAAGGTGCTGCACGGCGATGGATCGCTCGACGCTGTCGCCCGCGACCGCTTCGAGCGCGAGGCCCGCCTCGCCGCGCAGCTGGCCCACCCGAACGTGGTCGCTATCTACGACTTCGGCCGCGAAGACGACGGCCTCTACTGGATCGCGATGGAGCGACTGCACGGTCGCACGCTCGCCGAGACCGTGCGCCTCGATGGATGTCTGCCGTGGCCCACCGCGGTCGAGATCGCCCGGCAGATGTTTCTCGCCCTCGCCGCGGCCCACGCGCGCGGCATCGTTCACCGCGACATCAAGCCCGCCAACGTCTTCGTGCTCGACGAAGACCTCAGCGCGCGGCCCATCGTCAAGCTGCTCGACTTCGGCCTCGCCCGCCACGACAACGACCGCGCCCGCAGCCAGAGCGGCCTCGTCGGCACCGAGGCCTACCTCACGCCCGAGCAGCTCGAGAACCAGCGCGCCGACGCCCGCTCCGACGTCTTCTCCGCCGGCGTCGTCTTCTACGAGCTCGTGCACGGTGAGAACCCGTTTGCGCGGGCGCGCAGCATCGACACGCAGCACGCCATCCTGAACGACGATCCGCCGCCCAGCGGCGAGAACGACGACGTCGACGCGCTCTTGCGGCGCTTGTTGAAGAAAGACCCGGCGCAGCGGCCGACGTCGACCGAGGCGCTCGAGGTGCTCGACGCCCTCGCGCTGGCCTGTGCGATCCCAGCCCGCGGGCCGGCGCCGACGAAGAAGGTGACGCCAGCGTCGTCGTCGCTGCGGCGTCCCGAAGGTTGGCGCTGGCGCATCGCCGTCACCGCCGCCGTCGCCGTCGCGCTCTCGTTGGTGGCGCTGCGTTGGCCGGAGCCGGCGACCTTGGTCGAGCTGCCCAAGACGCCCACGCCGGCGGTCGAGGCGTTCGCGCCGTTGCCGCGGCGGCCGGCGCCGACGCCGATCGTCGAGCTCGGCCGTCGGCTCTTCGTCGATCCGGATTTGTCGGCGCCACGCCAGCTGCACCAGCCGTCGTGCGCCACCTGCCACCCGCTCGAGAGCGGCGGCACCACCCGCGAGGCGCGCACGCAGCTGGGCAGCAACGGGAAACGTCCTGCCTACAACACGCCGACGATCTTCAACGCGCCGTCGCACTACCGGCAGCGCTGGGGCGGCGACTTCGAGACCATCGAAGGCGTCATCAAGGCGCCGCTCAAAGGTCCGACCCTGATGGGCAACAGCGACGAGAGAGACGCCGCCAACCGCGTGCTGCCCGTCTACGGCGCCGACCTCGCCAGCGCCGGCCTCTCGCGCGACATCGAGGGCATCAAGCAGGCGCTTGCCGCCTACATCCGCTGGCTCGAGCCGCGCGACGCGCCCTTCGACCGTTCGCTGCGCCCCGGCGGCGCGCCCCTCGACGAACGCGCCAGCCAGGGACGCGCCACCTTCGAGAGCCTCGGCTGCGTCGGCTGCCACCAGGGACGCGGCGTCGGCGGCAACCTGCAGCAGCGCCTCGGCATCATGGTCGACGACGCCTACGCCGACCGCGGCTTCTGCGACGGCGACCGCGACCGCGTCTGCCGCTTCGACGACGCCTGCGGCGCCGAAGGCCGCTGCGTCGACCGCGGCAAGACCCAGCCGAGCGAAGCAGAACAGGGCCCGTTTCGCGTGCCCAGCCTGCGCAACGTGGCGAAGACAGCGCCGTACTTTCACGACGGCTCCGTCGCCGACCTCGACGACGCCGTGCGCGTCATGGGCCGGCTGCAGCTCGGCCGCGAGCTCGACCAGGCCGACGTCGACCGCCTCGTCGCTTTTCTCGAGAGCCTGAGCGGCGAGCTGCCCGACGGCGAAGAGGCCGAGCTCGTGCGCCTGCAGCGCAAACAGGCGGGCCTGTGAAGCGCGTCGCCGCCGTCGCCGGCCTCGGCCTCTCGCTGCTGCTGCTCGGCGGCGAGCTGGCCCACCGAGACGTCGAAGAGCGCGACGCCGCCACCCGCGGCGCGCTCGTCGCCCTGCGCCTGCGCTCGTCGCAAGTCGACGTCGCCGCGCTGCAGACGCTCTTGCAGCACACCAACAAGAGCAATTTCGACGTGCTGACCCAGACGCTCGACGAGCTGCGCCGCTACGCCGCCACCTTGAGCGTCGACGACCCTGAGGTGCAGAAATTCCTCGAGCACCACCGCGTCGCACTCGATGCTCGATCGAAGAACATCGAGAAGCTCAAGGGCGCACGCGGACGCCTGATCAACATCGAGCACTACCTGCCGGTGCACCTCGATGAGCTGCGCGCCGCCCACCCTGACGACGACAAAGTGGTCGCCGTGCGCAGCATGCTGCTCGCCTACCTGCTCGATCCATCACCGGCGCGGCTCAAGGCGCTGCAAGAGTGGAAGAACAATGTGGATCCGAAAGATCCTGCGACCCAGCACCTTGCAAAGACGCGGCACTACCTGACCGCGTTCTCGCAGGCCCGCGGTGAGCTCGACATCGTCACCGAAGACCTCGGCGTCGCCGACCTCGCCAGCGCCGCCGACGCCGTCGTCAGCGCCGAAGACCGCGTCGTCGCCGACCACCGCGCCCGCGCCGAAGCGCTGCGTCTCGTCGCCATCGGCCTCGGCATCGTGGCCGCGCTGCTCGGCCTGTGGTGGCCTTCGCAGCGTCCGCGCTTTCTCGCCGCCTTCAAAGCCCGTTGATCCACGCGGCGACCCTGGCGGCGCCGTCGTCGTCGACGACGCGGTCTTCGGCGCTGACGACGGCGTCGGCGGCGCTGGCGAGGTCGGCGACGCCGAGGTCTTCGGTGACGATGTC
>JANNAY010000949.1:0-14573 GCA_031384945.1 Deltaproteobacteria bacterium | reverse complement strand
GCACGTAGGCGCTGTCGAGCAGCCTGCCCTGGGTGGCGATCAGCTTCTCGACGTCGAGCAGGTCTTTGCCGCGAAAGAAGAGCAGCTTGAAAACGGCCGTCGCCTCAGCAGAGAGATAGCGCGCGCTGCCGGTGGGACCCGAGACGTGCACGGCGGTCTTCATCGCCTCCCACGCAAACGGAATCGAGGGCGTGAACAGGTCGATGCGCATGCCGCGGAAGGAGCCGACCAGCACATCACCGTCGTCGTGCGCACGCCGAGCGTTTGGCTTGTCGATGGCGACGCCGGCACCGATCAACACGTCGAGCGCGTCGTCGAGAGCCGCGGAGTCGACAAACAGGTTGATGTCGACGTCGTAGGTGGCACGCGGGTCGCCCCAAACGCCATACGCGAGGGCACCACCGATGGCGTAGGGGATGTCAGCAGCCTCGAGCGCGTTGGCGAGCAGCTGTGCGACGTCGGCTGCGGGAACGTCGATCATCTGCGCTGCCGAAGACGTCGAAGTGCCAGGCGCGTGCTCTCGGGAACGGGGTCGCGCATCGCGAGAATTTTCTCTCGCTGTTCGTTCATCGCCAGCAACGTGAGCGCATCGCGAGAGAGCGCAAAGACAGCGGCCAACCGCTGCTCGGGCGTGAGCGAGCGCGCCCACTCGACCTCTTTGTCGACGGTGTGGCGCTCGCGCTGCAAAGAAGGCGGCAGCTGAATCGGCATCAACGACAGCGTAGCAGTCTCAGACGGCGGACTCTTCGTCATCGAGCCAGGCCTCGGGCGCGTCGCCGTGGACTTCGCGGGGGACGATGCGCTCGAGGTCTTTGTCGGCGTACTTGTCGACGATGTGCAGCAGACGGGCGCGCAGAGCGTCGCGGCGCGTGCGCATCTGCAAGAGCTCGCGGTCGAGGTGCAAGAGCGTGAGAAAGGTCCAGACGCCGCGGCGCAGCTCGCCCTGACCATCGAGCACGCGCAGCGTGGCCGCCCCCGACAAGATCAACAGCCCCAACGTCGACGCGGCGGCGGCGAGGCCGGCGGAGGCGGAGTCGGCGCCGCGGTAGGCGGCGTAGGCGGCGCCGGCGTAGGCGACGAAGGTGAGGGCGGTGACGACGCACATCTGGATGGTGGCGCGTACGTCACCGCGGCTCGTCAGCGTGCGCGCGGCGGCGATGGCGGCGATGAGCACGGGCAGGTGGATGAAGAATCCGGGCACGGCGAGGGGCACCATGACGACGAGAAAGAACGCATGCTGCGCGAGGCGCAGCGCTTTCTCCCACCACGACAGCGCGCCGCGCAGCTCGCTGTCAGAGATGCCCAGCGCCTTGATCTCGTCGAGGTAGCCCGAGATGTCGCGGTAGAGCTCTTGCAACTCGGGGAGGTCTTTGAGGCGCTCCCAATGCTCGATGAAGCGGCGCATGAGCTCGGCCTGCTCGGCGAGCGACAGCGTCACGTTCTCGGGGCGGTAGAGCTTGCGCACGGCCTCGAGCACCCGCAGCGTCTCGAAGTCAGCGGCGTTGATGGTCTGCGCCCGCAGCGCGATGTTGATCGACGACGTCAGCGCCTTCGATGCCGCTTTGCCGTCTCTCTCGTTCGCCTTCAGCCACGGATCGTCGGCGCCACCGACGACGATGGGCGATCCGAACTGCACGAGCACGCGCGAGCGCATGCGATCGCGTTGGCGGTACGACAGCCCGCACGGCACCACCTGCACCGGAGACGACGTCGACGCCGCCGCCGTCAACACGATGCGCGCCGCGCCCGACTTCAGCGGCGCCAGCTCAGGCCGCGTGTGCGAGATGCCTTCCGGAAAGATTCCAAACGCCTCGCCTTGTTGCAGGACGGCGGTGAGGGCGTCGAAGGCGGCGTCGTTGTCGACGCGGGCCGGCGGTGCGGGACCCCCCGCAGAAGCGCCGCCGACGATGACGGGGGCGTCTTCGGCGGCGCCCTCGACCTGGTCTTGTCGGCGTTTGACGGGCACCGATCCGAGCACCCACAAGAACGGCCGCAGCGGACCCTTGAACAAAGGCTCTTTGGCCGCGAAGCGCACGCGCCGCCCGCACGTCGTCGAGATCAACACCGGATCGAGCAGCGAATTCGGATGGTTGCCGACGAGGACGACGGCGCCTTCTTTGGGCACGTTCTCGAGTCCCGAGACCTCGATGCTGCGAAAGAACACCCGCGTCACCAACCGCAGGAAGCCCACCAGCACGTCGTAGAGAACATCACGCACGCGACGAGCCTACTGCGGGCGCTGCTCAAAGGTCGTCGAGGGTCTGTCTCAGGGTGCGCTGGGCGCTGTAGCCAAGCTCGGCGCGGGCGCGGTCGCCGTCGACGAGGCAAGAGTACTTGAGGTGCACGAGCTCGCCCTCGTCGAGGCGCGTGAGGCGCAGCGCCTTGGCCCGCATGAGCGCAGCGCCGAGCACAAAGGCGGGCAGGGGCACCGTCGCCACGCCGCGGGCCTCGAGGATGCGCGAGAGCGGCGCCTGCGTGGCGCCGGTGACGTTGAACACGCCGCGCACGTGCTTCTCGAGGGCGAGGGCGCTGGCATCGACGAGGTCGTCTTCGTGCACCAGTTGGATCATCGGATCGAAGCCCAGCAGCACCGGCGCGCGCTTCTGGCGCAAGAAGCGCGAGGGGGCGTTTTGCAGGTGCGGTCCGACGACGTGGACGGGGCGCAAGATCACGGTCTCTGTCTCGGGCGACTTCCAAAAAAAGCTCTGCACCATCATGTCGACGGCGATGGCGTCGGCGAGACGGCGGTCGCGCTGTCCGCCGAGCAGGGGTGCTTCTTCGGTGAGAAACGAGCCCGACGTCGCCGACGGTCCGTAGAGCGAGGCCGACGACAGCACCACGAGCTTGCGGGCGCCGATCTGCTCGACGAGCTTCAACAGCGTCGCCGTCGTCTCTAACGTCGCAGCGCCGCGCTGGTTGCGGCGCTCGTCGTGCAGCGGACCGAGGTGGATCACCAGATCGGGCTTCTTCTTCTTCACCAGCGTCTGCGCCGCCTTGCGCCGCAGATCGACCTCGTGGTGCTCGACGTCTTTTGGCCGCTCAGGAAACGGCCGCACGTCGATGCCGAGCACGTCGTAGCTGCGGTGCAGACGACGGCAGAGCACACGCCCCAGCGACGACGCCGCCCCCGTCACCAGCACGCGCTGGCGCTGCAGGCGGGCTTCGCTGCGCCGCTCGGGCTTCTTGCGTGTGGCCATTAAAAGAACACCGAGGTGCGGCGTTTCAGTCCATGCTCGATCATGCGCTGAATGGTGTTTTTAACCTTCTTTACGTGAGAGGCGACGACCTCGTCGTCGTCATCGGCGGAGCCTTTGAATTCCATCGGTTCGCCGAACCAAATGCGATAACGGGTCGGCAATGGCAGCGGAATAAACTGAGGAAAAATAACCGGCGCTGCGGGCAGACCGAGCAGCCGGGCCAGCGGTCGGATGTCGGCGATGGCGGGTGCTTGTTCTTCGGCGCCGATGACGGCGAACGGCACGATCGGCGCGCGGGTTTGCAGCGCGAGGCGCATGAAGCCCTGGCCGAAGTCGGCGAGCTGGTAGCGCTGGGCAAAGAGCTTCGAGATGCCCTTGGCGCCTTCAGGAAAGACCATGACGGCCTCTTCGGCGCGCAAGAGCCGCGCGCAGGTGGCCGGGTCGCCGACGATCTGTCCGCTGCGCGCGAAGATCTCAGAGACGAAGGGCAACTCAGCGCTCCACCGCTCGACCATGCCCCGGACGAGCCGCGGCTTCGGCGCTTCGGTGAGCACCGTGGTGCCAACCATGGCGGCGTCGAAGGGCAGCTGGCCCGAATGGTTGCCGATGAGCAGAAAGCGCCCCTCTTCAGGGATGTGCTGTGTGCCGTGGCTCTCGACGCGGAAGTAGCGCTCTTTCAAAAAGGTGAGCGCCGGGGCGATGACCTTGATCATGTCGGGGTCGAAGCCGAAGGCGTCGACGCCGAATTCGTTGAGGTTGCGCTTGGGCAAGGCCTCGATGCGGGCCTTCACCTGCGGGTCCAACAGGCCTTCGACGACGTCCTTGACACGGCTGAGCAGCGACACATGCGTCACGTAACGCGAAGCCGCACGCCGCTCAAACCCTGTCGTCGACGTGTGGGAGCGCTTCGCACCGATCACGGCCTCGACTTGGTCAGGCTTTGGCTATTCCCGCAGAGATCGGTGAGAGTCAGGCACGGGGCCTGCGACAGCGTGTCGTGGGAGATGAGGTCGGTCGGTGGCGTCGCAGAAGACGAAGAACGACTGGAACGACGAGAGCACCAGCGAAATCTCGGTGACGCTGCTGCCGTTGTCGACAGAGCAGACGCCGTCGGTGCTCGAGATGGTGCAGGGCCCCGGCGCGCCGCGAAACTACGAGCTCTACCGGGCCGAGATGGTGGTCGGCCGCGCCATCGACGCCGACGTGCCCATCAACTCGACCGACCTTTCTCGTCGTCACGTCTTGCTGAAGCGCGCACCCTCGGGGCAATTCAGCATCCAAGACCTCGAGAGCAGAAACGGCGTCTACGTTAACGGCGTCAAGGTTCACTCTGCTGTTTTGCACGATGGTGATTCCGTGCAGCTCGGCTCGATTTTGTTTGTTTTTCACGAAGGCCGCGCGACCTCTTGATGAGGGCGGCCGAGGACCTCAATGACCTTCTTTGTGCGTTTCTGGGGCATCCGCGGCTCGATCCCCACCCCCGGTCATGTGACCAAGAAGTATGGCGGCAACACCTCGTGCGTTGAGATCCGCAGTGACGACAGCCTCTTCATCTGCGACGGCGGCACTGGCCTGCGCGAGCTCGGCTCTGACCTGATGAGCCGCGGCAACAAGTCGATCACCGGCCACTTTTTCTACAGCCACACCCACTGGGACCACATCCAGGGCTTTCCCTTCTTCACGCCGGCGTACATCCCGTCGAACACGTTCCATGTGTATGGTACTGCCGAAGGTGATCGCCGCACCTACGAGCTCTTGAGTGGTCAGATGCGCTCGGATTACTTTCCAGTCGACTTTGGTGAGCTGCGCGGCAATATCGTTGCGTCGCACCTCGACGGTGGCCACCGCGAGATCGACGGCGTCGCGGTCAGCTTCTACGAGCAGCACCATCCGGGGCGGTCGTGGGCGTACTCGTTCGTCAAAGACGGCGCGAAGATCGTCTACGCCACCGACAACGAGATCGACCTCACCTTGCCCGACGCTGCCGCCAAGCTCGTCGAGCCCGACAAGCCGCGCCTCATCCCTGATGCCTTTCGGCGCTTCTGCGCCGACGCCGACCTGTTGATCGCCGACGGGCAGTACTTCGACGACGAGTACGAAAAGAAGGTCGGCTGGGGACACCCGCGCGCCACCACCGTCGTCGACCTGGCCTTGCAGGCCAACGTGAAGCAGGTCGCCATCTTTCACCACGACCCGATGCACGGCGACACCGACGTCGATCGCAAGATCGCCATCTGCAAAGAGCGCGCGGCGCGGGTGAACGCCGACATGGTCGTGTTCGGCGCCCGCGAAGGCCTCGAGCTTCGGATCGGCTGAGGCTCAGAGCGAATCGAAGAAGGGCAGCACGAAGGTCTCGGCGCGGAAGCGCCAGGCCTGCTCGGTGTGCAGCGCATCGCCCTGTCCCGACGGACCCGGGTCGAAGACGTAGCGCAGGTCATCACCCTCGACGTAACCCTTGCTGACGAGCAGGTCGCGCATCTGCAGCGTCTCGCAGTAGTTGTCGTCGGCTTCGCCATCGTCGTCTTCGATGCCGTCGCCGTCGACGTCTTCGCAGTCGTTGACGTCGTCGACGCTGCCGTCAGAGCCGCCGCTGTCGAGGTAGAGAGCGGTCTGACGAACACCAGCGTCGGCGTAGACGTCGATCATCGTGGTGTCGCCGTCGTTGGCGCTCTGGTTGTTGAACGAGCCCCAGCCGAACGTCGACGAGAGGCCGGCGGCGAAGTCGAAGTCGTTGGGGAAGCGGTCGGCGATGGCAAAGGCGACGAGGCCGCCGAGGGACGAGCCCATGGTGCCCACGACCGGGGCTTCGCCGTAGACGTCGTCGACGAGGGGCCGAATCACCAGCTCGATCATGTCGGCGTAGTCAGAGGCGCGTCCGCCGCTGAGGCCGCCACCGATCGAGTCGGTGGTGTGCGTGTACTCGTCGAAGCGGTCGGCGGTGTTGTCGATGGCGACGATCATCATGTCGTCGGGGGCGTATTCATCGACGCCCCAGCCGCCGTTGATCGGCGGGTTTGACGTCGACGAATCTTGGCGAAACACGTTCTGCCCGTCGTGCGTGTAGAGCACGTGCGTCGCCGGTTGACGGGGAATCAACACGCGCACGTTGCGCGCACGCAGCGTCGAGAACCGCACGTCGAAGTGGCGTCCGTACAGCCGCGGGTACTCGTCGCGGTTGTTGCCGTTCAGCGACACAAACGAGATCTCGCCGTTGCCGTCGAAGCCGTAGACGCGCGAGCGCGGGTCGGCGAAGAAGAGGCGGTTGTCGTCGACGAATTTGTATTTGTCGCCGGCAGAGGCGTCATCGACGAACCACGCAAAGGCGAAGCGGTCGGCGCCGTCGCGCTCGACGTTCATCTGCTGCGGTTGGAAGTCGTTGAAGTCGCCGGCGAGGCGGACGCGGCCTCCATCGAGCGAGATGAAGAGGTAGAGGCCCGTGCCGAGGTCGACGGGCAGTCCGCCGCGTGCTTCGAGGGCGGCGAGGGTGCCGTCGCGGTCGACGCGGAGGGCTTCGACGATGACGTCGACGTCAAAGGCGCCGCAGTCGAGGCCCGCGACACCGTTGCATGCTTCGCCTTCTCCTTCTCCTTCTCCTTCTCCTTCTCCTTCGCCTTCGCCTTCGCCTTCGCCTTCGCCTTCGCCTTCGCCTTCGCCCTCTTCGCCCTCACCCTCTCCTTCGCCTTCGCCTTCTTCTCCTTCTCCTTCTCCTTCTTCTCCTTCGCCTTCGCCTTCGCCTTCTTCGCCTTCGCCTTCGCCCTCGCCGCCGACGCAGATGAGGTCGACGCAGGTGTCGCCGGAGATGCAGTCGCTGTCGTCCTGGCAGTTGCCGAAGCCGCCACCGTCGGGCGGAACGGCGCAGGCGGTGACAACGAGCGGCAAGAGAGCGACGACGACAAAGCGCATGGAGTGGAGGTTGCCCGCTCCAGTCGTGGGCGCAACGGGCTGGCGCTCCGGCCGCGGGCGAGCAGCGTCGTCGACGGGGCGGTCTCGCCGGCCGCAGGTTCGTGGTGCTGCGCACGGCGTTCGTGGTGCTGCGCACGGCGCTCGTACGGCGCTCGTGGTGCTGCGCACGGCGGATGGGCGGGGAGCGAGAGCCTGCGGCGGGTGAGGTAGAGACGCGCGATGACCGCCGTGCTCGCGCCGCTGCGCACCTCGTTCGATCGCTTCTTGCAAACGGGCCTGCGGGCGGCGCTGTCGTCGTTCTTTCCGCTGCGCGGCGCGACGGCACTGGCGTCGTGCACCTTCGAAGGCCTCGACCTCGGCGTGCCACGCCAGGACGCTGCCGACAGCCGCGACCTCGGGCTCACCCACGCGGCGCCGCTGAAGATCGTGGTGCGGCTGTGGGTGCGCGACGGCAACAACGTCATCGTCGACGTCAAAGAGCAAGAGCTGTTCTTCGGCGAGGTGCCGCTGCTCGGCGACGACGGCTGCTTCGTCATCGACGGAGCGCGCCGCCATCTAGTGCCGCGGCGCCAGACGCTGTGGCTGCCGTCAGACGGCCCACCGACGTCGCCACGCGAGCGCTGGATGGGACCCGGTGAGTGGCTCGAGCAGGCGTTCTGGGTCGGGCTGCAACCGCTGCGCGCGCGCTGCGAGAAGCAGCTCGACGATGACGACGTCGGCGCGCTGATGCCCCACGATGTCATCCATGCGATGTCGGTGTCGCGCACCTTGCGCCAATTTCTGACGCACCCCGCGCTGTGCCCCGTCGTCGACGAGACCAGGAGCGAGGCGTGGCGCCTTCACCGCCTGTGCCGCGTCAGAGAATCGGTCGTGTTGAACGAATGGGGCGGCGCACCCAAGAGCAAGCGCGTCGACGCCGTTGACGACGCTGACGTCGCCCTCGACGCCGTCAGCGTGGCCGAAGGCGCCGCCCGCGTCAGCGACGGCGCCGTCGTCGTCTCGGCCGCCGCCGCCGCTGACCTCGTCGAAGAACGCGTCAGCGTCGTCACCGTCGACGCCAAAGACACGGCCTGGGGCAAAGAAGAGATCGGCGCCATCGTCGACGTCGGCGCGGCGGTCGCCGCCGGCGACGTGCTCGTCGGCCTCACCTCGTGGCCAGGCGCGCGTCCTGCTGCACCCGTCTTCAACGCGACGCACGCCGATGGCGAGCCGCGAGCCGATGCCTCGCTGCGCGTGCCGGAAGGTGTCAGCGCTGCGCGCGTCGTCGACGTCCGTGTCTTGCACCGCGCCGGTCTCGAGCTGCTGCCGATCGAAGAGGCCGCGGTCGCGCGTCTGCGCGAAGCGCACCTGCGTGACAACGACGACGCCAGCGAGCGGCGCCTCTCGCGCGAGCAGCGCGGCCACGAGCTGCCGCCCGGCGTGGTGCGCCACGTGCGCGTGACGCTGCACGAGTCGATCGCGCTCGCCGTCGGTGACGTCGTCGTCGACGAAAACGGCACAGGCGGCCCCGTCAGCGCCATCGTCGATGGCCTCGACGCGCCGACGACGAAGCTGCTGCGGCAGCCGCTCAGTCGGCGACGCCGGAAAAGGCGCGGCGCACCGGACCCTGCATCATGACCGGGCGGGCGAGGTCGCCCACCGTGATGCGCAGCGGTCCGCCCGGCAGGTGCACCGTCGTCGTGCCCGGCGCGACGACGCCGTGTTTGACGAGAACAGCGACGACGCCGCAGGCGCCGGTGCCGCAGGCCATGGTGAGGCCGGCGCCGCGCTCCCACACGATGACGTCGACGTCGTGGGGGCCGCGTTTGACGACCCACTCGACGTTGGTGCGCTGGGGAAACACGGCGGCATCCAGCTCGATGGCGCGGCCGATGCGGGCGGCGTCTTCGAGCGAGGGAAGGGCATCGACCTCGAGGATCACGTGCGGGTTGCCCATGCTGACGGTGG
Organism: Deltaproteobacteria bacterium; assembly: GCA_031384945.1. Classification (GTDB taxonomy): domain Bacteria; phylum Myxococcota; class UBA727; order UBA727; family VGSZ01; genus VGSZ01. The sequence continues at coordinate 5,526 of JANNAY010000949.1, read as the reverse complement.
TCGCGCGGGCAAACCCATGCAGCGGCGCGCGATCGAGGGGCGTCGGAAACTGCGCGGGCGAGGTGAACGCTGCTGTGCCCATGTCGATGGTGACGGCGTCGAGCGAGGGCGCGACGCGCACGGTGCGCGGTCCAGCGTCGGTGTCGACGACGACGTCGCTGTCGACGGCGATGCGTCCTGACGCGGCGAGGTGGGCGGCCACACAGCGCAGTCCGTTGCCGCACATCTCGGGCACGCTGCCGTCGGGGTTGGTGATGTGCATGCGAAAGCGATCGGCGTTGCGCGGATCATCGAGCGAGACGGTGAGCACGCCGTCGCCGCCGACGCCCTTGTGGCGGTCGCACAACCGAATGCGCTGCTCGAGCGGCAAGAGCGCGCCGTCGACGACGACGAAGTCATTGCCGGTGGCTTCGAGCTTGGTGAACGCCTGCATGGGCGGTGGGTAGCATTTCGCGCCCGCGCCAGGATCCCGGCCCGAGCGTTCGGTTGATGTCCGACTGTCGTTCGGTCGGCGCGGTTTCGTGACCCCGCGCTGCGCCGCTGAGAAGTTTGCAGCATGCAACTGCGCGGGTTTTCGCACCTCTCACTGTGCCTTTTCCTCTCGAGCGCGTGCGGTGACGCGGTGCCGGTGGGCGACGCCCCAGGCCGGCAGCGTGGCGCGTTGTTGGGCGAAGACGGCGGCCTCGTCATCGCTGCGGGCGCCACCGTCGTCGTCAACGAGTACGCCGTGCTCGCCGCCGACGTCGCTGCCGGCGCCAGCGCCTTTGCCGTCACCGACATCACCGACTTGAGCTCGGCGACGTTCGGACCGCTGGGCGCGGGCGATCTGTTGTTGTTGATCCAGATGCAGGGCGCGTCGATCAACGTGAGCGACACCGACAGCTACGGCGCCGTCACCGTCGGCAACGCTGGCGTCTACGAATTCGCCAGCGTCAAATCTGTCGTCGGCAACGTCATCACCGTCAGCGACGGCTGCGCCGGCCTCGACAACGGCTACGCCGCGCTCGGCAAGACCCAGGTGGTGCGCGTGCCGCAGGTCACGTCGGTCGACATCGGCAACGGCGGCGCCATCAGCGCGCCGGCCTGGGACGGCAGCACCGGTGGCGTCGTCGCCGTGCACAGCAGCGGCGTGGCCCGCTTCAACACAACCGGCGCCATCGACGTCAGCGGCAAGGGCTTTCGCGGCGGCCTGCGCGACAACGGCGCGCCAGCGACCAACCAGAACGGCTTTCGGTCACCGGCCAACACGGCGGGTGCGGAAAAGGGCGAGGGCATCGCCGGCTCGGTGACGACGTACGACCTGCTCGGCGGGCGCTTTGGGCGCGGCGCGCCGGCCAACGGCGGCGGCGGCGGCAACGGCGACCGCGGCGGCGGCGGCGGCGGCAGCAACGGCGACAGCGGCTTCGCCTACGACGGCCGCGGCGTGATGGACGAGGACTTCGAGCCCGGCTGGCGCGCCGAGATCGGCGCGGCGGCGGCGCTGGCGACGTCGTCGGGCGGCGGACGCGGCGGCTACACGCGCTCGGTGCGCCACCGAGACGCCACCGCCGACGGTCCCGGCGTGGCCGCCTGGGGCGGCGACAACCGCAGAAACAACGGCGGCCGCGGTGGACGGCCGTTGTCACCAGTGGCCGGCGACCGCGTCTTCTTCGGCGGCGGCGGCGGCGCGGGCGACGGCAACAACGACGCCGCCGGCAACGGCGGCGCTGGCGGCGGCGTCGTCTTCTTGATCGCCGACAGCGTCAGCGGCGCGTCGTCGGCGGGCATCCGCGCCAACGGCAAGGCCGGCGGCTCGACGCAGACGCCGCACACGGCGGGCGGCGGTGGCGGCGGCGGCGGCGGCGCCATCGTCATCGACGTCCGCAGCGGCGGCGTCGACGGCGTTTCGCTGTCGGCGCGCGGGGGGGTCGGCGGCCGGCAGCTGTTGGCCAACGCTGACCTCGTGGCCGAGTGCACCTTGAACGCAGTGCTCGGCGGCTGCGAAGCCGAAGGACCGGGGGGCGCGGGCGGCGGCGGCTTCATCGCCTTTGCCGCAGGCAGCGCCAGCGTCGACGTCAACGGCGGCGACCGCGGCACCGGCGGCGACGGCGGCACCACCATCTCGCAAGGCGTGGCCGAGTTTCCGCCCAACGGCGCGACCCTCGGCGGCACCGGCACCTTTGTCGCTGGCGACGTCGATCTGCCGTTCTGCTCTGCCGCCGACGTCGCCGTCACGCTCGCGCGCGTGCAGGGCACCGTCGTCCCCGGCGTGGGCAGCGGCGTCGACTACGTGCTGACCGTGCGCAACCTCGAGAACTCGCCGCTGGTGGGCGTGCGCGTCGTCGATCGCTTCTCGTCGGTGTTGGCGGGGCCGTCGTGGGTCTGCGCGAGCGCGAGCAGCGGCTCGAGCTGTCCGGGTGCTGGCGCCGGCGACATGGACCTCGCCGTCACCCTCGGCGCCAACGGCAACGTCGTCTTCAACATCAACGCCATCGTGCGCGCCGATGCCATCGGAACGTTGGCGAACACGGCCAGCGTCAGCGTACCCGTCGACGCCATCGACCCCGTCGCTGGCAACAACAGCGCGACCGACTCGACGACGCTGGTGCCGACCTCTGACCTCTCGATCGCCTTGAGCGACACCCCCGATCCCGTCGACGAAGAGGGCGCGCTGTCGTTCGCCGCGACGGTGACGGCGGCGGGTCCATCGTTGGCGACGGGCGTGGTGGTCATCGTCACGCTGCCGCCGAACGTCGTCTTTCGCGAGGCGTCGCTCGGCTGCACGCGCAACAGCAACGTGGTGACGTGCCCGGCGCCGAACCTCGCGGCGGGACAGAGCGCGACCTTCTTCATCAGCGTCACCGCCAGCAACGACGGCGCCGCGCTCGCGACCAGCGCCCACGTCGACACCGCCGTCGCCGACAACACCGCCGCCAACGACGACGACGTCGAAGGCACCGCCGTGGTCGCCGTCAACGACGCGCCGGCCGTCAATATACCAAACTTACAAAACACAAAAGACGACACGGCGGTGGTCTTCGGCGCCGCCAACGGCAACGCCATCGTCGTCAACGACGTCGCCGCCGGCGCCGGCGTCGTCGAGATCACGCTGTCGGCAGCGAGCGGGCGGCTGACGCTCTCGCGCACGACGGGCCTGACGTTCACCACCGGCGATGGCACCAACGACGCGACGCAGGTGTTTCGCGGCACGCTGACCAACGTGAACGCGGGCCTCGATGGACTGCGCTTCGCGCCGACGCCGCAGAGCGCGGGCGTCACCGCCGTCTCGATCGTCGTCGACGATCGCGGCAACAGCGGCAGCGGCGGCGCCAAACGCGGCGCCGGGTCGGTCACCATCGACGTCGCGCCCGTCAACGATCCGCCGATCGCCATCGACGACGCCTTTTCTGTGCTCACCGACGGCGGCGCGCAAGACTTGGACGTCGCGCGCAATGACTCGACGGGTCCAGATGATGACACCCTCACCATCACCACCGTGTCGACCGCGGCCAACGGCGTCGTCGTCGTCAACGCTGGCGTCGTCAGCTACACGCCCGACGCCGGCTTCGTCGGCAACGATTCGTTCAGCTACACGCTCAGCGACGACGGCGGCCTCACCGACAGCGCCACCGTCAACCTGGTCGTTGACCCCGACCCCGACAGCGGCGACGACGACCTCGACGATGACGGCGTCAGCAACAGCGACGAGACCGCCGTCGGCACCAACCCCTTCGACCCGGACTCTGACAGCGACGGCGTCGGCGACGGTGACGAGATCGGCGACGTCAATGACGCGACCGACACCGACTCTGACGGCGTCATCGACGCCAACGACGCCGACGACGACAACGACGGCATCCCCAGCGTCGCCGAGGTGAGAGACGGCGAAGAGGTCGGCGACGCCGACCCCGACAACGACGGCGTCGACGCCTTTCACGACGACGACAGCGACGGCGACGGCATCGACGACCGCGTCGAAGGCCGCGGCGACCCCGACTTCGACGGCGTGCCCAACTTTCTCGACGCCGACAGCGACGGCGACGGCGACCCCGACGACGACGAGGGCGACGACGACGTCGACGGCGACGGCGTGCCCGACTTTCTCGACCCCGACGACGACGACGGCCCCCGCGGCGACCGCGATGACGACGGCCTCGACAACGGCAACGAAGACGACAGCGGCACCGACCCCGACGACGCCGACAGCGACGGCGACTCGCTGCCCGATGGCGATGAGATCGGCGACCCGGCTGGTCCGACAGACACCGATGGCGACGGCGCCATCGACGCCAACGACGACGACGACGATGGCGACGGCATCCCCACGCGCACCGAGGTGAACGACGGCGACGACATGGGCGACAGCGATGTCGATGGCGATGGCCTGCCGAACCACCTCGACACCGACGCCGATGGTGACGGCTTCGCGGACGGCGAAGAGGGCCGCGCTGACGCCGACGACGACGGCGTGCCTGCCTATCTCGATGCCGATGAGCAGCCGGGTGCGGAAGGCGAAGGCGAAGAAGGCGAAGGCGAAGAAGGAGAAGGAGAAGGAGAAGGAGAAGACGGCGAAGGCGAAGGCGTCGTCGTCGTCGTCCCCGGCGACGGCGACGGCGACGGCATCCCCGACAACCTCGAAGCGGCTGGCGGCGGCTGCCACGGCTGCGACGGCAGCGGCGGCGGCAGCGTCGTCTCCGTTGCGTTCGCGTTGTTGCTGCTCGTGCGTCGTCGTCGCCACGGGCAGGCCGCGCTCACCATGCTGGCCACGCTGCTCATGATCGCAGGCAGCGCGCGGGCCGACGTCGGCTCGTTCTCGCTCGAGCGCTTTCACCCATCGTTCGATCACCGCGGCTTTCTCGACGTCGAGTCGGGCACCGTCGGCGAGCATGGCCAGCTCGATGCGTGCGCGCTGCTCGGATACGAGTTGAACCCGCTGGTTCTCTATGATCCAGATGGACAGCGGGTCGGCACGCTCGTCGGCAACCGCTTGCATGGTGGTTTGACAGGGGCGTTGAGCCTATTTGATTGGGTACAGATCGGGCTCGAGCTGCCGGTGGTGGCGTTTCAGAACCGCGACCTGTCGCAGGTGAACGCCGCGCTTGATGAAGAAGACCCGCTGCAGCCGGCGGGTGTGGGCGACATTCGCCTCGCGCCGCGCCTGCGCGTCTTTCGCGCCCGCGACGGGCTGTTCGCCGACATCGCGGTGCAGGGCACAGTCGCCATCCCCACGGGATTTCCTGAAGGCAACTACATGAGCGACAACCAAATCACGTTTACGCCGGCACTGCTGGTCTCACGTGACATCGGCGACTGGATGTTTGCTGGTAATTTCTCGTGGGTCGTTCGCCCAAACGAGACGCAGGCGCAAGGCCTGATCGTTGGACAAGAGATCATCGCCCAGGGCGGCGTCAAGTACAGCCTCGCCTCGTTGCTGCAGATGCCGGTCGCCGTCGACGCCGCGCTGAGAGCCGGCGCCTATGTGCAGAACCCGTTTCAAGCGTTCAACCAAACACCGATCGAGCTGTTGGCGGGCGCGAGCTGGCGCAT
>JANNAY010000096.1:0-2267 GCA_031384945.1 Deltaproteobacteria bacterium | reverse complement strand
CGGTGTTTCTGCGACTCGCCCATCCCGCCGTTCCGAGGCAGGTAATACCGAGTGCCGCACTCGAACCGTCAAAACAGGAAAAGCAACTCCCCGGCGAACCGGCACGACAGGCACTGACGTTGGAAGCGCTCGGCGCCTCGGACCCGGAACTGCTTGTCACCATCGACCGGGCGAGGCGTACGCTCGGACGGGACATCCCGATTCTGATCGAAGGGGAAACCGGCACCGGCAAGGAGTGGTTCGCCCGCGCGATCCACAATAGCGGCCCGCGGGTGGCGGGGGAATTCGTCGCCCTCAATTGCGCCGCGATTCCGGAAGTGTTGATGGTGGCGGAGTTGTTCGGCTTCGAGGACGGCGAGATCACCGGCACGAAACGCAAAGGAGCGCCGGGCAAGATCCAGCGCGCGGATGGCGGCACGCTGTTTCTCGACGAGATCGGCGAGATGCCGCTTGAGATGCAAGCCAAGCTGCTGCGCGCCCTGCAAGAGCGCACGGTGCGCGCGGTCGGCAGCGACACCGAAGTCAGCTTCGACGCCCGCATCTTGAGCGCGACCCACAAAGACCTCGAGCAGGCCATCGCCGAGGGCCAGTTTCGCCAAGACTTGTTCTACCGCATCAACGTCGTCACCGTCGAAATGCCGGCGTTGCGTGAACGCGGCCATGACGTGCTGATTCTTGCTGAGCAATTCTTGCGCGGTGCGGCACAACGCAATGGCAGAAACCCGCCGACGATGTCGCCGCCGGTGGCTGAGCGCCTGCTCTCGTATGCCTGGCCGGGCAACGTGCGCGAACTCGAGAACTGCGTCGAGCGCGCGGTCTCGCTCGCGCGTTATGACGAGCTCACTGTTGACGACCTGCCTGAGCGCATCCGCCAATACCGACCCGAGAGCTTCGTGCTGCAGGCCGACGAACCGTCCGAGATCCTGCCGCTCGAAGAGCTCGAGCGCCGCTACATCGCCCGCGTGCTCAAGCTGTTGAACGGCAACAAGTCGCGCGCGGCGCAGCTGCTCGGACTCGATCGCCGCACGCTCTACCGCCGTCTCGAGAAGCAAGAGAAAGAGCAAAAGGCGGGGTCGTCGACGTCGAATTCGGGGTCGTCGTCGAAGGGATATGACGCGTGACGAACTCTGCGCCGCCGCTGATCGACGCCTCGGTGGCCAGAAAGCTCGCCCATGATCTGCGCGGGGCCACCGGCATCGTCGCCGGCGCGCTCCGCGAGATCGAGTCGGGCAGCGACGCTGCGCCGTTCGTCACCATGGCCCGCCGCGCGACGGCACGGCTCGAGCGCGTGGCGCGGTCCCTCGACGCCCTCGGCGGACTCTACGAAGGCCGTGACAGCGAACGCGAAGTCGTCGACGTCGATGTCGTCGTGGGCGAGGCACTCGAGCGCATCCAGCTCGAGCTGCGTCCGGGCTTGGCGATCGAGAAGAAGCCCGGCGCCGGCAAAGCCAAAGTCGACCGCGCCGCCTTTGTCGCCGGCGTTGACGAAGTGCTCGCCGCCTTTGGCAAACGCGGCAAAGGCATCGGCGTCGAAGGCGCCGTCGTCAGAGGCAAAGGCTTCGACCACGTGCCGGCGTCGCAGAAGCCGTTCGAGGATCCGTTGGGTGCCGCGCGCCTGTTGCTCGAGCGCTCAGGCGGTACCTTGCAGCTGGCCCTCGAAGGCGATGTGTTGAGTGCCCGCTTGTTGCCCCTGTGATCGCGAAGAGAGTGAGTCCGCTATGACGCGCGTGTTGCTGGTCGATGATGACGACGACTCCACCTCGCTGCTGGGCGCGCTGTTGGCGCGCAAGGGCTTCGAGGTGGCGGTCGCGCGCTCAGTGCAAGAGGCGACCATGCAGCTGGCGAACAGCAGCTTTGACGTCGTCGTCACCGATCACAGCCTCGGTGATGGTGACGCGCGCGACGTGCTCAAGCTGCGCGGCAACGCCCGCGGCGTGGTGTTGACGGGCCATTCGTCGGTTCCGGTCGGTCCCGAGACGGTGGTGCTCACCAAACCGGTCGACGTGTCGCGCCTGCTTGGGGTGCTGTCGGGCGGAGCGTGAGCGAGCGCCTCTCGCTCCTGCTCGTCGACGACGACGTCGTCGATCGCGCGACGCTGCGGCGCCTGCTGCAGAGTCATGCCGAGCTCGAGATCGTCGAGGCCGAGAGCGGCAAAGATGCCATCGCCGCTTTGAACGCCCGCGGCTTCGATGTCGTGCTGCTCGACTACTTTTTGCCTGACGCCACCGCGTCTGAGCTGCTGAGCGTCATGCAGGCGCGCCACCCGG
>JANNAY010001285.1:0-5742 GCA_031384945.1 Deltaproteobacteria bacterium | reverse complement strand
GGTCGCGGCTCCGCGAACCATGAAGAGGGTGGCCTGATGACGTCGACGACAGCCAATCCACGCGCCCGCGCTGTCGCTGAGCTGCTCAAAGACGTGCCGCTGTTCGCTGGGCTCGAGATGGATGACCTCTCGCGTCTGTCGCTGCTGCTCACCGAGAAGCACTTTCCCCGCGACACCGTCATCGTCAGCGCCACCGACCCCGGCGACGCCCTTTACGTCGTCGCTGAAGGCGAAGTGAAGGTCTCTTTGTGGTCTGACAACGGCCGCGAGATCATTCTCTCGACGCTCGGGCCGGGCTCGTTCTTCGGCGAGATGTCGCTCGTTGACGGCGAGCCGCGCTCGGCCAACGTCGCCTGCTTGAGCGACTCGCTCTTGCTGCGCCTCGGCCGCAAAGAATTCATCCAGGCCCTGCGCGCCTACCCGACCATCGCCATCAACGTGATGACCGAGGTCTGCGTGCGCCTGCGCCGCGCCGACGAGAGCATCGGCAACCTCGCCCTGCTCGACGTCTACGGCCGCGTCGCCCGCTACCTGCTCGAGCGCTGCGAAGAAGAGGGCGACGTCGTCCCCGAGGGTCATCTCTTGAAGAAGATCCCGACGCAGCAGCACATCGCCTCGCGCATCGGCACCTCGCGCGAGACGGTCTCGCGCGCCCTCTCTGAGTTTCAGAGAAGGGGCTTCATCGAGCAGCGCGGCAAGGGTCTGCTCGTGCGCGAAGGCCTCGATCCCAAGGCCGTCTCGCGCTCGCGCTGAGCCACGGCCCTGATGCAGGGCCGCGACACGAACAAGCCGGAGCACTCGAGGTTCGAGGGCTCCGGCTTTCTCATGCCCGCCGCACGACCGCGCTGCCAGGTGATCTTGGCTTGCTGCGGCGTGCGACCGAGCCTATGACGACGATAACCGGACCTTAGTCCGGATAGGAGTCGCTCATGATCAAGGTCGCCATCGTCACCGGCAGCACCCGCCCGGGCCGCAAATCCCTCGACGTGGCCAAGTGGGCCAAAGACCTCGCCGACAAGCGCGGCGACGCCACCTTCGACATCGTCGACATCGCCGACCACGCGCTGCCGCTGCTCGACGAGCCGGTGCCGCCCGCCATGGGCAAGTACTCAAAAGACCACACGAAGAAGTGGGCCGCCGTCGTCGCCGGCTACGACGCCTACGTCTTCGTCACGCCCGAGTACAACCACGGCACCTCGGCCGCGCTCAAGAACGCGCTCGATTACCTGTTTGCTGAATGGAACAACAAAGCCTGCGCTTTCATTGGCTACGGCGTTGCCGGCGGCGCCCGGGCCATCGAGAACCTGCGGCTGGTCGTCGGCAACCTGCAGATGGCCGACGTGACCGCGGCGGTGACGCTCTCGTTGTTCACCGACTTCGAGAACTTCAGCACCTTCAAGCCTGCGCCGATGCACGAGGCCTCGCTGAAGAACACCCTCGATCAGGTGGTCAGCTGGGGCACCGCGTTGAAGACGACGCGCAAGTAGACGCAGAAGAAGACGTCTCAGAAGACACTGAAGCCGGCGAAGTCGATGACGAATTTGTCGACGGCGCCGGCTTCGTCGTCTGCAGATGTTAGAAACGCCGCCATATGAAGTACCGAAACCTCGGCGCCTCGGGCGTCAAAGTGTCGACCCTCTGCCTCGGCGCCATGACCTTCGGCGAGGCCGACGAAAAATCGTTCATGCACAAGGTCGGCAGCGACGAAGCCACCGCCCACGCCGTGCTCGACCGCGCCGTCGACGCCGGCATCAACTTCGTCGACACCGCCGATGTCTACGGCCAGGACGGCCTGTCTGAGCGCGTGCTCGGCAGCTGGTTCGGCAAGGCGCCGAAGAACCGCGACGCCATCGTGTTGGCGACGAAGTTTCGCTTCACCATGGGCGACGGCCCCAACAAGAACGGCGCCTCGCGCTACCGCATCGTCAAGTGCTGCGAAGACTCGCTGCGCCGCCTCAAGACCGATCGCATCGACCTCTACCAAATCCATATGCAAGACCGGTCGACGCCCGAAGGAGAGACGCTGCGCGCCCTCGACGACCTCGTCAGGGCAGGAAAGGTCAACTACATTGGCTGCTCTAACTATGCAGCGTATCGGCTGATGTCGAGCCTGTGGACCTCGAGGACGCAGCATCTTTCGCGCTTTGTGACGCTGCAAGCACAGTACAGCCTTGTGGTGCGCGATCTCGAGCGTGAGCTGCAGCCCCTCTGTCGCGATGAAGGCGTCGGCATCCTGCCGTGGTCGCCGCTGGCGAGCGGGTTTCTCTCGGGCAAGTTCTCGAAAGACCAGAAGCCCGTCGCTGGCACGCGGCTCGGCGAGAAGGCCGAGCGCTTCGCCCGCTACGACAACCCGCGAAACTGGACGATCATCGACGCCGTCAGGGCCGTCGCTGCCGAGGTCAACGCGTCGCCGTCGTCGGTGTCGTTGGCGTGGCTGTTGGCGCGCCCGCAGGTGTCGTCGGTCATCTTTGGCGCGCGCGACATCGCCCAGCTCGACGACAACTTGAAGGCCGTCGACCTCGAGCTCTCGCCCGCGCAGATCGAGAAGCTCGACAAGGCCTCGAGCTTCGAGCTTGGCTATCCGTACGACTTCATCCGCTCGACCCAGCCGAACTGGTAGCCGCGAGGTCGACGAACGCACGGCCGAAGCGCTTCATGGACGCAGCAGCGAAGACCCCCAGCCCCGAATTTCGGGGAGGGAACATCGGCCCGCGCTGCGCGCAGGCTCTGGTTTTGGCGCACCGCGAGGCGTCGGGCTTTTCGAGCAACAGAAGAAGGGCGGCGCGCAGCGCGCACGAATTCTCCTCCCCGAAATTCGGGGCTGGGGGTCTTCGCCGCGGGCAGACCGCGCGAGCTCACCAGTTGGGGAGGCCGACGCCGTTCTGGTCGAGGATCGTCACGTGGAAGTGGTGGTGGTGGAACTGGAACCAGCCGATGTCTTCGGCGGCGGTGCGGTCGTAGACGACGGCGAGGCCTTCGTCGCAGACGCGGCCGTCGAGGAAGCCTCTGTCGCACAGCTGCTCGGCCGCTTCGATGAGGGTGTCGCCCGCTTTGCCGTCGACGCCGGCGGCGCGGAACTGCGGGTGGTCCATCATCTTTCCGAGAAACATCGCGGTGCGCCAGATGTCGATGCCGTAGGTCTCTGACACGCAGTGATACTGATCTTCGCCACCGACGATGTGATCACACACTTCGCGCAGGCGGTTATCGGGCGTGTTCACCTGGTAGTAACCGATGTCCATGTCGAAGCCGCGCTCGTGGCAGTCGGCGGGGTGGCCGGGCTGACCATCTGAGGTGCCAGGAATGCTGCCATCAGCCTCGGACATGTCACCGAGCATCAGGTCGCCGCCGTTGCCAGGAAAGCCGGCGCCGAGGCAGGCGGTGGCGGCGGCAGCGTAGGTGATCATCTGGCGCAGGTCGCGGCGGATAAAGCTGCGGTATTGATCGGCCGACGTCTCACCATTCAGCGGATAGTCGTTGTAGCCAAGTCCGTCGCGTGGATCGAAGGTGACGAGGGCGCCGCATTCGGCTTCATCGCCGTCGCACAAGAGCGCGGGCAGGTCGTTGCATGCGGGCACCGTCGACAGCGGCACGGCGCGCACGTCGAGCATGCAGTTGCCGGCGGGGCCGCAGACGAAGTTGTCGTCGCAGTCGCCGTCGGCGGCGCAGGCGGCAGAGGCGCTGACGCAGGCGCCGTCGCTTTCGTCGAAGCCGTCGTTGCAGACGCAGCCGTCGGCGGTGGCGGTGGCGTTGGCGGGGCAGTCGTCGCCGCCGCCGCCGGGGCAGATGGCGGCGCATTGTGAGTCGCAGCGGTCGACGGTGGCCTGCGTCGGCGCGCACGAGCCGTCGGCATCGCATTCGCCGGCGCAGTCGTGGGCGGCGCAGTCGGGCCAGCAGGTGCCGGTGTCGCCGTCGAACAAGGGCCAGCAGCGCGAGCCGGCGCCGCACTCGGCGGTGGATCCTTCGGCGGAGCAGGCCGCCGACGCCTTCGTCATGCAGACACCGAAGCCGCAGTAGCCGGCGCGGCCGTCGTCGTCGGCGCAGTCGGCGTCGCAGGCGCAGGCGCCGCCGGGAGCGACGCTGCCTGCTGCTTCTCCTTCTCCTTCTTCGCCTTCTTCGCCTTCGCCTTCCTCTCCTTCGCCTTCGACGGGCGCGAGGGGCGCGGGCGCCGGGCAGGCGACGAGCGTGAACACGGCAGCGACAGCAAGCAGGAGAGGACGGACCATGTGGGTGGGATAATGTAGGTACCTCCTCATGGCGAGGAGGTACCGGGTCCGCCTGATGACCGATGTCCTTCTTACTCGCCGTCGACAGTCGGCGAGGCCGGCACGTCGACCGTGTAGCCGTCAAAGTCCACGGGTCCGTTGCCGAGGGGCGCGACGGCGTCGAACTCGCCGTCGCGCAGCTTGAGCAGCGTGTCGTTGGAGACGATGCGTTGTGCCTGGTTCATGCCGCGCTGCACGCGGTCGCGGTTGAGCGACGCCTGCGCGTACTTCGGCGAGAGCTCGGCGGCGCGCGCGAAGGCCGCGTGGGCTTCGGCGGTGCGTCCGAGGCGCTCGTAGGCGACGCCGAGGTTGTTCAACATGTAGCCCTGCTGCGGCTTCAACGAGAGCACGCGCTCGAGGGCGTGCACGGCGCGCTCGTTGTCGCCGAGCTGCAGCGCCGCGAAGCCGAGGTTGTTGTAGGCGTAGGCGTTGTCGTTCTGGACGTCGACGACGAGGGCGAATTCGTCGATGGCCTCTTTCCACATGCCGACCTGCGAGAGCGCGCGGCCGAGGGCCTGGCGCGACTGCGGGTCTTGCGGCTCGAGGCGCACCCACTCTTCGGCGTGCTGCCGCGCGACGGGACCGTTCTGCACGCTCAGGTAGTGCCGCGTCAGCAGCCGGCGCGCGAGCTTGTGGTCGACGTCGACGGCGACGGCTTCGTCGAGGCAGGGGACGCCGCGCTCGACGTCGCCCACGCGCAAGTAGGCGTCGCCGAGGGCGGCCCACACGTCGGCGGACGAGTCGATCGACAGCGCTTTCTTCAGCTCGCCGATGGCGTTCATCGCGTCGCCCTTCGAGAGCAAGCGCGCGCCTTCGACCTTGTGGTCGACGAGGTCGCCGTCTTCGATGGTGAGCGCTTCGCGTTCGAGCATCGTGGCCTCGATGGCGACGGGCGCGGGCACCGCAGCGGTGAGCGGGGTGCCGGCGAGGGGCACGCTGCCGGCTTCTGACAGCGCGAGCGAGGAGGTCAGCGCGCGCGTGGGGTCGACGACGGGCTCTTCATGCTTCACCAAGAGCGCGCCGTCCGTCGACGTCCGCCGCGGCTGCAGCGAATTCATCGGCACAGTTTCGTCGACGCAGGCGAGGGCGGCGACGGCAGAGAACAACGACAACGCGGCACAGACGGCGCGGATCACGGCAGGCTCCTTCAGCGGTGGGGGCGCGGTCGACGTCGTCGGCGCGCTGCGGAGCTTCATTTCAAATGCGATGCCAGGTTCTGCACGACGTTCGCGCCGCAGCCTGCCGCCACCGGGCGCGCCGTCGCTTTCCCACCGTGTCATTGCGGACCCGCGCGCCGTGCCCGCGGGTCTCGAGATGACGTCAGCGCGCGACGAGGTCGACGACGACGGGGCGGTGATCAGAGGCGTCGGTGTCGACGACCGCGACGGCGTCGACGCGCATCGACTGGTGCAGCGCGGGGCACAACCAAACGTGGTCAACGCGCGTGCCGGCCCAACAGGTGACGCGCAGGTCTTCA
>JANNAY010001242.1:0-4873 GCA_031384945.1 Deltaproteobacteria bacterium | reverse complement strand
CCGTCCATGCCGGGCATCTTGATGTCGAGCAGGATGACATCAGGCTGGTAGCCCTCGACGGCCTCGAGGCAGGCGGCGCCGCTGTCGGCGACCTCGACGTCGAAGCCTTCGCCTTCAAGGTCTTGCTGCAACAGCATGAGGTTCGCCGCTTTGTCGTCGACGATGAGGATCTTGCCGCCCTCTGCGCTCATGCCGTGCTCATGCGTCGCTGCTCATGCGTGGCATCGTGGACTGCCGCCCGGCGCCAAGGCAACCGACGTCGCCGCCGCCTTCGTCCAACTGGCTCCAACTGCCTACACGTCTCACCATCGTCTCGAAGATCTGGCGAGATGATCCGCAGCCAAAAACTTGCGATGGATCTGAAATGGCCTGACTTTGACCACGGCCTCTTCGGCATCACGCCGAAGCTGTGCCTGAATGAGCCCGGAGAGAGCATGCGCCTTCCCGCATCCCCCCGCCTGCTGTTGTGGACTGCCCTCACGTTCGGCAGCGCCAGCACCGTCTTCGCAGACGGCAACCTTGACGCCGTCGATGTCGCCGGCGACGCCGACAGCGCGGATGTCGCGATCCGTTCGAGCAGCTTCGGCAAAAAGCCAGAGTTCTCGCTGTTTCGCCTGCAGAACCCGGCACGCGTCGTCGTCGACATCCCCGGCGTCGACGTCGCCGGGCTGCAAGCGCCGCAGGCACGCGGTCTCGTCACCGCGGTGACGACCACGCAATTCCGTGGCCGCAACGGGCCCGTCGGCCGCGTCGTGATCGTGCTCGCCAAAGACGCCGACGTCGACGCCGACGTCAAAGGCGGCGCCATCGTTGTCCACGCCAGAGCGACCGCGCAGGCGACGCCGACGCCCGCGCCGATTGCGAAGCCGGCCGCTGGCGAGACGCCGGTCATCGTCCTCGAGGGTGAGGCCGAGGCAGTGTCGACGGGGCACAAGCTCCAAGACGTGACCGCCCGCGAGCAAGACGGCGGCGCCGTCGTGACGCTCAAAACCGACGGCACCGTCGCGCGCTACGAGGTCGACGAGGTCGTCGATCCGCCGCGCCTCGTCGTCGACCTCTACGGCGTCACCGTCGATGGCAACACCGAGAAGTCGTTCACGGGCACCGCCTTGAAGGGCGCCCGCATCGGCAAGCACGGCGACAAGACCCGCATCGTCCTCGACGCGCGTGGCTCGTCCCTGCCCCGCTACGACGTCGCCGCCACCGGCGACGGCATCGCCATCCTCTTCTCCGGCAAGGCCGCCGCCAGCAGCGGCGACGCCGTCGACGTCAAAGGCGTCACTTTCGATAAGAAGAACGGCTTCTGGCGCCTCAAGCTCGACACCGCGGGTGCCGTCACCGTCCGCACGGTGAAGAACGCCCCCGACGAAAAAGTCATCGCCCTCGACGGCGCCCGCGCCCAGGCCTCGCTCCTCGGCGCGCGCCACCTCTCGGGCGGCCCCGTCAGCGACATCGTTCTCGAGAAAGATCCGCACCGTGACAACTCGCTGCGGGTCTCGCTGAAGCTCAACGGCGACGTCGAACACTCAGCCTGGCAGCGCGATGGCGCCGTCTTCTGGGACGTCCGCGCCGCCAACACCGCCGCCCCTGTCGTCGCCCAGCTCGATCGCGTGCAGCCCGCCGCTGCGCCGTTTTCATCGGGCCCCATCACGCTCTCGCAGTCGTCAGCGACCGCAGCGTCCTTCAAGGGCAAGAAGGTCACCATCGACATTCAAGACGCCGACATCGTCAACGTCGTCCGCCTCATCGGCGACGTCAGCGGCAAGAACGTCGTCGTCGGCGAAGAAGTCAAAGGCAAGGTCACGGTCAAGCTCAAGAACGTGCCGTGGGATCAAGCCCTCGACGTGGTCTTGAAGACCAAAGACCTCGGCCAAGAAACCAAGGGCGGCATCATCCGCGTCGTGCCGCAGGCCAAGCTCGACGCCGAGCGTGAGGCCCGCCTCAAGCTGCAAGAAGAGCGCGAGAAGAAGCTGCCGACGACCGTTCGCCTCATCCCCGTGAACTACGCCGTCGCGAAAGAGCTCACGCCTCAGGTGAAAGAGCTGCTCTCGGCGCGTGGCAAGGTGACGCAAGACGAGCGCACCAACGTCATCATCGTCGAAGACATCCGCGACAACCTCGACCAGGCCGAGCGCCTTGTGCGCACCCTCGACACGCAGACCCCGCAGGTCTTGATCGAAGCGCGCATGGTCGAAGGCTCGACGACGTTCACCCGCAACCTCGGCATCCAGTGGGGTGGCGGACTCTTCTTCAGCCAGCGCGGCGGCAACCCCACCGGCCTCGTGTTCCCCAACAACGTCGGCATCGTCGGCGGTGCCGACGAGGTCGCGAGCCTCGCCGGCGCCCCGAGCCCCGGTGTGTTCTTCCCGCCGAACTTCGCGGTCAACCTGCCGTCGCAGGCCGTCAACTCCTCCGTCGGCGTCAACCTCGGCTCCATCGGCAACTTTGGCTTCGTCAACGCCCGCATCTCGGCCGCCGAGAGCTCGGGTCAGGCCAAGGTGATCTCGTCGCCGCGCATCACCACGCTCAACAACAAGCGAGCCCGCATCACCCAAGGCACCGACTTCAGCGTGTCGAACGTGACGGCCAACGTGAACACGGTCACCACCGTCAAAGCAGCCCTTGAGCTCGACGTCACCCCGCACGTCACCGCCGACGGCTCGATCCTGATGGCCATCAAGTTCACCAACAACCGCCCCGACTTCTCTCAGTCCCTCCCCGGCGGCACGCCCAACGTGAACACGAAAGAGGCCGAGACCGAGATGCTCGTGAAAGACGGCGACACCGCGGTCATCGGCGGCATCTACTCGCGCCTCAGCTCCGAGGCCTACAACCAGACCCCCTTCCTCGGCTCCATCCCGCTGCTCGGTTGGCTGTTCAAGAACTCGGCTGAGAGCGACATCCGCGCTGAAACGCTCATCTTCATCACGCCGCGCATCGTCAACCGCCGCAGCGCGACGCCCGCCGGGGGTGGCCTGTGATCTCACTGGTCATGACTCGCCGCCCTTCATCCGATACAGTCACCGTTCTGACCCGGAGTTCCTCCATGCGTCGTCTCTCGATCGCCGCCAGCCTCGCCACCGTCGCCATCGGCATCGGCCTCGGCTCCTCCTGCGTCCGTGACGACGGCTCGGTGTTCATCCAGGGTGCGCTGCCGATTGATCCCGGTGAAGACTGCCAGGTGGCCGCCAGCGGCAACACGTTCATCGCCGCCGGTGTGCTCGATCTGCGCAACCCCCGCAGCTTTCAATCGGCGCTCAAGGTGATCACCAACTTGCCGTCGACGTTCAACAACACCGACGTCAGCTCGGGCACCACCCAGGCGCCGAACTATCCGGATTACGGCGCCACCGACAACAACGTCATCATCTTCGACAGCTCTGAGACAACGTTCTCGTTCCAGGTCGCCCAAGAGATCGCCGACGCCGCCGACCCCGACGTGTTCGAGTGCGACGAGCAGGGCACCTGTGCCACCAACGCCGACAAGCCGACGATCTCGCCCGTGGCGGGCACCGTGTTCAACAAGCAGACGCAGCTCAACACCGAAGCCGTCGTCTTCGTCGAAGCCATCAACGCGGCCTTCGCCCAGACCCTCAAAGACAACATCGGCGAGGCCCTGAAGCTGCCCGGTCAGCGCGTGCGCGTCGTCGCCACCGTGCGCCTCAAAGGCACGACCACTGGCAACGGCGACCTCCGTGACATCTCGACGTTCCCGTTTCCGTTGCCCGTCGACGTCTGCAACGGCTGCCTGACGCCCGACAACGAGTTCTGCGAAGACAACGCGGCCACCTTCGCGCCTGTCATCGGCGCCGAGGCGTGTTTCGCCGGCCAAGACTTCGTGCTCGGTCAGTGCATCTGCGACTCCGACGGCAGCCTGCTCGACAACGCGGCCTGCCCGTGATGTTCACTGAGCTGCTCGATCGCCTCCTGCGTGAAACGCCTGGTGCGCGATCGGCTGTCGTGATGGGGTTCGATGGCATCGCCATCGAAAGCAAAGACGCCCCCGACGCCAGCGGCAACGAAGCGGCTGCCGCCGTCGAGGTCGCCGCAGTCACCTCGCAGCTCAAGCGAGCCGCCGAAGGCCTCGGCGCTGGCGACGTCCGCGAGGTCGCGCTCGAGTGTGAGGGGCTGTTGACGCTGCTGCGTCCGCTGACCCACGAGTACTGCCTCGCCCTGACCCTCGGACCGGGCGGCTACGCCGGCAAAGGCCGCTATCTGATGCGCATCATGGCGCCGAAGATGGTCGCCGAGCTCACCTGACCGAATGAGAAAAGTGCTCGTGCTCCACGGGCCCAACCTGAACTGGTTGGGCAAGCGCGAGCCCGCGCTCTACGGCGCCGCCTCTCTCGACGACGTCAACGCTGCTGTCGTCGCTGCCGGCGTCGACTTTGGCGTCGACGTCTCTTGCTTTCAGTCCAACCACGAAGGCGCCCTTGTCGACGCCGTCTACGCGGCCGTCGTGGGCGGCGTCGCCGGCTTCGTCGTCAACGCCGGCGCCCTCGCCCACAGCTCGCTGGTGTTGGCCGACTGCTTTCGCGCGGTCGCGCCCCTGCCCGCCGTCGAGGTCCACATCACCAACACGGTGGCCCGCGGCCGCGTCGAGTCCGTCGTTGGCGCCGCCTGCGTTGGCCGCGTCGAGGGCTTTGGCGTCGGCGGCTACGTCTTGGGGCTGCGCGGGCTCGTCGAGTTGATCGAGCGTCAGACGGGTTGAGACCGGTTGACCAAGGCTCGGCCTCTCTCTACGACGACGTCGTTCGCGTTTTTTGGAGAGCACCATGTACACGACGTCAGACTTCCGCCGCGGCCTTCGCATCGAAATTGATGGCGTGCCGTACAGCATCATCGAGTTCGAGCACCACAAGCCGGGCAAGGG
>JANNAY010001223.1:0-4772 GCA_031384945.1 Deltaproteobacteria bacterium | reverse complement strand
GCGCCGATTTGGAAGCCGTCGAACGACTGTGACTACGTGAAAAACATCAGCGACGCCAACGACTCGCGCCCGCTCTCGCGATCGAGGGGCAGCGCGTGCAGCGTGCCGGTCGGCCCGTGAAAGAGGCTGACCGATGAGTTCGAGGTGCCGAAGTCGACGCCGAGGGTGGCTTCGTCGAGGGTGCGGGTGCGGCCCAATTCGGCGGCGACGACGACGTCGATGACGCGGTCTTTGTCGTCGGGCTGCCAGCCGTCGTGGCGCAGCACCAGCTTCTTTTCGCCCCACGGTTGCTCGAGCGCGCGGGCGCTGCGCAGCTCGGGCTCGACGACGAGCTCGATGCGGCGGCTCTCGCCCGGCGCGAGCACGACGGCGCCGTCGACGCCGCCAGCTTCTTCTTCGCGCAGCCGCAGCCACCCGCCGCTTTCGTCCTCGACGATGACGGGACGCTCAAGCCGCACCGGCAAATGTCCGGGGTTCTTCACGACAACGGCAGCGCGGCGCGGACGCCCGCCGGTGTGCACGACGGGGACGTCGACGACGACGACGTCGGGGCCGCGGCCGACGATGCCGCTGACGTCGGCGACTCTGACGCTGCCGTCGTCGAAGACGGCTTCGACGCTGGCGCCGAATTCGACGGGGCCGGCGTCGACGTCGACGGGCTTCATCAGCAACGTGACGTTGTGCCGCGCGCCGGGCGCGAGCTCTACTGGCAACAGTTGTGGAACCATGGAAATGACGGAAGCGCCGCTGGTGGTCAGGCGCACTTCGTTGAGGCGAATCGGGTGTCCACCATCGTTTTCGACGACGACGACATGGCTCACCGCCTGGCTTGATCCCGGGGCGCGCAGGCGCTCGACGGGCACAAAGCGATAGCGCGCGTGCCGCGGGTGCAGCGCGGCCCGGCCACCGATGGCCAGCTCGACGGCGAGCACCTTGCGCACCGCCTGCCCGCGCTCAAAGCGGATCGTCGACGTCACGAGCGGTACGACGACGCGGCCGGGGTTCTGCGCGCTCGTTTGTCCGACCAGGGGCAGCTTGCTGCCGTCGACGACAAGTTTGATGTCGACGCTGCCGCCAGCGGCGACGACGACGGCCTGATCGAGCTCGGGCGTCTCGACCAGCCACGGCGGAAACGATCGGGCATCGATGCGCCGCACGACAAAGGCAGCGTCGACGACGCCGTGGTTCTCGACGCTGCAGACGATCTCGTGGCTCTCGGGCGAGATGCGTTGGCGGCCGTCTTTGACGACGAGGCGGGCCAGCGCCGCGCCGCACGATCCGCAGGCGTCGTCGAGCAGGCGGCAGGCGCCCTTGCACACCGGACACACGATCATGCGGCCTCCTCATCGTCCCAGGAGACGACGACGAGTGAGCCGTGGCGCACCGGCACGTCGAGCCGCGTGCGCAGGGCGCCCGGCAAGCCGCGGACGTCGACGGAGGCGGCATCGACGACGACGTCATCGACGCGCACGGTCAGCGCCGCCCAGCTGGCGGGCAGGTCGACGTCGCGCGGCTCGAACGTTTCGCCAGTTGCAGAAGTGACGAGAGCGACGTCTTCTTCGACGACGCCTGCTCCGACGCCGCCGACGTCGCTGCTGCCGACGCCGACGTCGAAGTCGACGGTGGCGCGCACGCCGCCGACGGCGCGGGGGGCAACGACGACGGGGGCGCCAAAGACGCCGCCGTCGTTGTCGTCGTCGGCGTCATCGTCGACGTTGCTGAAGACGCCGAGGGCGCGGGCGCCGCCGGCCTCGACGACGGCGCCGCGGGCCACCAACGCCTTGACGAGGTCGTTCTCGACGGTGCCAGCGCCGGCGGAAGCGCCGCCGACGACGACGATGCTGTCGCCGGCGACGACCGTGAAGCCCTCGAGCTTCTCTTGCCACCACGATGCGCGGGGCTGCGGCAGGCGCAGCTCGACGACGAGCCGGGCCAGCGCGCCGCGCTGCTTCTCTTGCACCTGCCGGTGCACCGACGCGAGCTCGCGCAGCTTCGGCGCGGCGTCGGCGGGCAACCCGTGCACCCGCGACGTCGACGACGGCAACGGCGGCACCAGCGCGGCGCCGCTGAGCTTGATGCTGCCCTGGCCAAACCCTTGCCGCAGCGCGCGCTCGATGCGCTGGACGAACCAGGCCCGGCTGACGTCGTCGAAGTGCTTGTCGAAGCACTCTTCGCCGTCTTTGCCGGCGGCCTCGACGAAGAAGGCGGCGACGTCGAAGCACAGGCCGGCGGCCAACATCGCGCCCTGCCCGGCGTCGCACAGCGTCTTCCATCCCGCTGCGGCGTCGGCGGCGACCACCTCGGCGTCGTCGACGACGAACACGCGCTGCGCGCTGCGCGGCCTGACGTCGACGACGGTGACGCCAGCGTCGTCGAGGGCGCGCCTCACCAACGGCCAGCGCGCATGATCGCGGGCGCGGCGCGGCACCGCCAACGAAGACGTCGACAGCGCCGTCGCCCACGTCGACAACAACGTTGACAGCGGCTTCGTCTCCACCTGCGCTGGCGCGACGACGACGTCGGGGAGGCGGCGGCAGAGGGCGGCGATGCGGCGGGGCTGTCCTTTGGCGTCGACGAGCGAGAGCAGGCGGGCGATGTCGATGCCGGCGTCGTCGATGACGCCGCTGACGGGGTCGACGCGGCGGGCGCCGTCTTCGAGGCGCGTGCGCGTGCCGCCGAACAGCGAGGCGACCTCGCGGGCGACGACGACACGCTCGGGAAACAAGGCGGCCTGGCTCACGCGCGCACCCTAGCGCAGGTACCATCGACGACGACATGAGCGCCGAAGAAGTCTCCACCGACGTCGATGCCAGCGCCGAGGCCGTCTTCGACCTGCTGCACGACTACGACCGCCGGCTGCACTGGGATCCGTTCTTGCGCGAGGCCCGCATCATCGACGGCGCCGCCCGCGCCGACGTCGGCGTGACGACGCGGTGCGTGGCCCGCTGGGGCGTCGGCGGCAGGGCGATGGACACTGTGTATGTGACGTTTCGCAGGCCCGACGTCGCCGCCGTCAAGATGACGAGCGGTCCGTGGTTCTTGCGCGACTGGGCCGCGTCGCTGCGACAAGTCGACGTCGGTGGCGGCGTCACCCGCGTCACCTACCGCTGGAATTTCACCACGCGCCCGAGCGCGATCGCGCCCGTCGTCGGGGCTGTCTTCCGCCACGAGACCACGCGGCGGCTGGCGGCGCTGCGCGAGTTTCTCGCGCGCTGACCTGTCGCCGCGGTTGACCGACGCCGGCGGGGCGGCCGAGGCTCTTGCTCCGTCGCAAGGGGTCCCATGAACCGCACCGTCGCCATCGCCTCGCTCGTCGTCGCCATCGCCATCGCCGCTGCCGGCGTCGTCCACAGCCAGCCCGGCGGCGGGAACAAGTGGCCCGTCCGCGCGAGCGTCGACGCCGGCCTCTGATCGCTGTCTTTCACGTTCGCAGGAGCCCGCCATGCACCGCACCATCGCCATCGCCTTCGCCGTCGCCATCGCCATCGCGGGCATCGTCGGCTCCACGTCTGATGGGCCGGGCAAGTGGCCCAGAACCGTCGCCGTCGACGCCGGCCTCTGAGCCGTTTCTGAGCCGCGGCCTCGTCGCCGTCGCGTCGTTGCTGTGGGCGTTGCCGGCGTCCGCGGGCGAGGTGCTCGTCTACATCGCCAACGAGCCGGCGCCGACGGCCGTTGAGCGCAAGAACGTCGACGACATCGTCGGCTGGTTGAACAGCAGCGGCCTCGACGACGACCGGCTGCTCGCCGCCGGCATCCGCTTCGATCAGAAATTGTTTCCCCGCGCCGTCGACAACGACGTCGCTGACATCGCCGCGGCCGCCGCTGGCCTCGACGGCGTCGTCGTCGCCACCAACCGTCTCGTGCAACAAGGTCAGCTGCTGGTCGCGGCGCCCCACGCAGGGCTGCAGCCTGTGCACTTTCAAGCGGTGCCGGCGCGCGATGGGCGCGGCGAGAGCAGTCCCCTCGCCGACGCCGCCAACCTCGACGCCGTCTTCGCCGCCGCCGCCGCCGCCTTCGACGTCAACGCCAACGAGTTCGTCGTCGTCGTCCACAGCCACGGCGACGCCGACTGGGCGGTGACGCCGCGGCTGGGCTTGCCCACCGCGGGGCTGACGCGCGAGACGCTGCTCGACCGCGTGCACGGCCGCGACAACGCCTTTGTCGCGCGCTACGGCGTCACCACCGTCGACCTCGTGGCCCTCGTGGCCAAACAGCGGGCGGCGCGCGGCCTGCGCACGTCGCTGCTCGCGCTGGTCTCGTGCAACAGCGTCGTCGAGCGGCTGCCACCCGAAGTGCCGCGCATCCTCGTCGCCGCCGGCGGCGAAGCCCTCGTCTACGGCGCCGTCGACTACGCCGCTGCGTTGGCATTGACGTCGTCAGCGCCGCTGTCGTCGTCGCTGATCGCGGCCTGGACGCCGCGACCGCTCGAGGTGGCCGACCCGGCCGTGGTGGCTGCGCGACGACGCCACGCCCTGCTCGATCGGGCGCAGCGCGTTTTACCGTGGCTCTTGCCGCTGGCGGCGTGGATCGTCGTCGTCGGCGCAGCGGTGCGCCGGCGACGACAACGAGAACGACAACGACGGTGACCGCTATTTATTTGTCGGCGAGCACGTCGTGCAGCACGAGCTCTTGGCCGCGGCCGGGGCCGACGCCGACGATGCTCAAGCGCACGCCGAGAGACTCGACGATGAACGCCAGATACCGGCGCGCCGCCGGTGGCAGATCGTCGAGGGATTGGATGCGGTCGGGGACGCCGTCGAAGCCGGGGAAGG
>JANNAY010001200.1:0-1608 GCA_031384945.1 Deltaproteobacteria bacterium | reverse complement strand
CGCCTTCGCCTTCTGCGCCTTCGCCTTCGCCTTCACCGACGACGGGGCAGGCGACGAGCGCGCACACACAAGAGAGCGAAAGCACGATGCGCACGAGAGTCCTCACGAGGCGTCGCAGAAGCCGGCGAAGTCGAATTCATCGATGACGAGGCAGGTGGATTCGTCAGCGCATGAGCCCGCATCGAGCGAGATGCTGGTGTTCAGCGTGGTGCGCGGGCGGGCGCAGCCGGCGGCGTCATCGAGCTCGCCGAAGCGCACCGTCGACGCCGAGGAGATCAAATCGACGCAGAAGCGTCCATCTTCGCGCGGACGCAGGGCCGCGAAGCGCGAGCCGTCGACGACGACGTCAGCGTCGTCGGTGAAGGGGAAGCCGCCGGCCAGGGCGCGGCCGACGACGCAGGCGCCGACGCTCTCGCCGACGAGCACGACGTCGCCGACAGCGGTGCAGCTGTCACCGCCGCAAACAGCGGCGGCGCCGTTGGTGGTCACGCGCGTCGCACCAGAGAAGCGCGCGCCGACGTCGATGCGGTCGAAGCTGACGTCGACGTCGGTGCCGGCGACGGCGGGGACGCAGAAGCTGCCGTCGGCGGCGGTGGTCACGCGACGCTCGCGCCCACCGCTGCGCGGGACGGCGCGCACGGTGACGCCGCCGAGGGCCGCGCCAAGGTCGTCTTTGGTGACGCCGTTGATGCACGCCTCGCCAGCGAGCACCAGCGGCTGCGCGAGCTGCGTGCAGCTGGCGACGTCGTCGCACGCGCCTGCGGTGCTGTTCATCGTCTGCAAGCGTGACTGCGCGAAGCGCGTGGTGTTGGTGAACGTGTTGGTGATCAACACGTCGACGCCGACGCGGTCGTCGCGGTCGACGGCGACGCAAAAGGCGCCGTCATTGCCGCTGCGCATCTGCGCGAAGCTCGTGGCGCCGTTGACGAAGACGGTGGCGCCGACGACGCCGCCGTCGTTGTCGACGACGTTGCCGGCGAGGCAGCCGCGGGGCGCGGCGACGATGATGCCGAGGTCGGTGCAGCCGCTGGCGCTGCAGACGCCAGTGCCGCTGACGCTGCGGCCGCTGCCGTAGCCGGTGAAGGCGGTGCCGTCGACGGTGCCGGCGACGCTGACGTCGATGTCGCTGTCGGCGTTGACCGTGGCGCAGAAGGTGCCGTCGTTGGCCGTCACCGCCGTCGTCGTGCGCAGTCCGTTGAACAGCGTGACCGTCATGTTCGCGAGGGGGGCGCCGCCGCCGTCTTGCACCACGCCGCGCGTGCAGGCCCGCAGCGCCTCGAGCGCGACGATGTCGATCTCGATGGTGCCGACGTCGACGCAGGTGAGGTCGTCGAGGCCACTGTCGAAGACGGCGCTGGTGCGGACCGCGCCGAACTCATTCACGAACTCAGCGACAAGCTCGACCTTCGAGAGGCGGCGCGCCGGCACGCGGAAGTCGCCGTCGTCGCCGGAGATGACCGAGCTGGCGCCGAAGTAGTCGAGGCCGGTGGCGAAGACGCGGCGGCGCGGCAGGGGTTCGCCGCCCGCCGTCACGCGGCCCGTGAAGCAAGCGGCGGTCCTCAGCTGGTCCGAGTTCCACCACGTGAAGTGCGGGACCTCGAGCACGTT